>WGBH01000080.1 GCA_015494435.1 Thiotrichaceae bacterium
CCTTTTACCTTATCTCTTTTCTTGTCAATCACCTCAATAATATCAAAGTTATCAAGCTTATGAAGATTTCGTTGAATCTCTGAAATACCAATTTGTTGCATTATTTGTCCTCAATGTTATTTTCATATAATATATATAAAAATAACATTGAGGACAAGAAACAACGTAGTACACTGATCTAGCGCTACAAATCTATACAACCACTCCTTATTTTTATTTTTTCTACTTTGCCAGTATTCCTTGAATATATATTTATAGATCGGTAACTTCTCATTATCCACAGGCAGCTTTCTGAATAAGTTCAGACATAGATGGGATCAAGTTTTTCCCCGAAGTCCTATCAACCAGATATTCCCAGAATGAAATACTGTGTTTTCGGCAAGTTTTCTTTAAACTTGCAAAGGTATCACGGCATTTTCTGCCATTCTCACTTCGAGTGCTACCACTGATTTTTCGCTTTTTTACATAGTCCCGTATATCATTTTCACTCAGATTATTATGTAAGGGGAGTTCAGGGCGATCTAACACCCGTAGCAATTCATGTTGATTTCTGCCGATGCGTTTTAATAGCTGATTCAGTGTTTCATAGCTCGTTTTAGTTTGACAGAGATCAATAAAATCTTTCCTGATCTTCTTTTTTTGTTTTTTGCTGGGCGATTTTTTATAAGCCTTGAGGTCTGCATAGATTGCCCAGATTTGTGAGCGAACCCACTCAACGGCTTTCTTGTGTTGATCATTGAGAGGAATAAGTCGATGAATAAGGCGTTCGGTGTGAATCCAGCAAAGTGCATGGTCAAACACATTGAACTGTCCCGCATCATCACTAATGATAGCTAAGTTTGTTGGTATACCATGCCTTAACAGACTTCCGATCAATGCACCCTCAGTGATGATTTTTTGGTGTCGTGAGTTTGTAATTCCTTTTTCGACAAGCCATTTAGTCAATCCTTCTTGATCAGTACCCTCAAAATCATGTTCTTCAAGTTGCGCCAGAATACCTTTGGCAAGCTTCTGTCTTTCCATGTACTCAAATGCCCCTGAATTGAAGATATACTGTTTTTCTTCTTTGTTTTTGTTGCAATGAAGTAGTTCGAGGAAGTTAATCCGACTTTTTGATTCTGTACTTTTAAACCAGGCAAAAAAGTCATTGCCTATATGCGTGCAATAGCCTGTTTTTCCCGCATGGCGTGCCCCTGTATCATCTGTATGGAGGTATAGAGCGTGCTTAATGCCCGCTTCAAGTAGTGCATCCTTCTCTTCATGAAAGCGATCTTGCTTTTGTGTAATCAGGTTGCTTAGTTGCCCACTTGAAATATCAATTTTTAAATCATGCAATTGTTCCAGCAACAGGGGTTGGGTGACATGCTGATGATGATACTGGTATAAAATAAAGCTTTGAAGCGTACTTCCCCAGTGATTACGGATGCCTTCGGGTAACTGACCCACGATGTATTTTCCGTCTTTTGTTTGATATTGAGCCAGGCGGTAACGAATATTGTGTGCATGGATGACGATATCCTGTACGATCACATCCTGATAACCCTTTAAACGAGCACCTTCTGGAAGATTATCTGGTTTTATGATTTTTTCTTCATGAATTTTTAGATTCGAGGCAATTGCGCTGCATATAAGCCCATGAAAATAAAAAAGGGTGCAAAAAGGTGGCAATCATAGGATCATAGTGTCGTCTGATAATCATCTGGAGACCCCATGACAGTACTACACACCAGCCTGTTCAGTTGGCAGGATATTGAAGTCAAAAGTGACATCGAACGCTTCATTCTAGTTCGCGATAACATGCCGGATAAAAAAATCATACAGTATCTGGAAGTCATGCGTGGCAATGGACGTGATGACTTTCCCATCAAAGCCATGTGGAATGCGTTGATAGCAGGCATTGTTTTCCAGCATGTCTCCATCGCCTCGCTGGTTCGTGAACTTTCACGCAACCCATCACTCCTGCAAGCCTGCGGCTTTGACATCCTTCCCCTACAGAAAAAACCGGATGCCTATCTGGAACGTGATGAGCAAACAGGCGAAATGAGGGTCATCTACCCAGAGGTTGAAGAACCCCACTATCAAGTGCCTAATGGCTACAATTTCAGCCGTTTTCTTTCCAATATCATCGAACTGGAAGAAACCCTTGGTCTGATAACAGGTATGCCGGAAAATCTGCGAGAACAGCTTATGGACGTACTACCAGACTTTGGCGAGCATCAGGGTTATGATGGCAAAGCCATAAAAAGCCATAGCACAGGACAGGTTAATAAAGAATTAGGAGAGACTTCAGATCCTGATGCTGACTGGGGGAAACATGAAACCTGTGGGTTTAATAGTGCCACAGGCAAGCCGTGGACAAAAATCAAAAGCTGGTTTGGCTATGGCATCCACGTCATTGCAGACACCCATTACGAAATACCTCTGGCGATCAAAGTCACTCCTGCTTCAACCTCTGAACACCTTGTTCTGCGAGAGATGATTCATGAAGTCTTTGAGCAAACGTCAGAGCTTGGCAACCGTTGCAAGGACTTCAGTGCGGATCGCGGACTTGATAGTGCCGAAACAAAGAGCCTGCTATGGGATAATCATCAGATACGTCCACTGATAGACACACGCGAGTTATGGCGGGATGAAAAACAGCAAGCAGATTATAATCCTGAGACCCCCATCACACGTCCTCTGTTTCCGGAGCGTGCAGATACGATTGTTTATACCGAAAAAGGAAATATCCAGTGCATCTGTCCTGAGACGGGAGAACAGCGTGACATGGCATTTCAGGGTTTTGAAGCCGATCGTGAGACATTAAAATACCGATGTCCTGCATCAGCCTACAATCTGGAATGTCAGGGGAGAGAACAATGCCACAAGGCGGGGAACTGTGATGCTGGAGACTTTGGTCGCATTGTACGAATCGACATTAACAAAGACCGACGCATATTTACGCCCACTCCCCATGGAAGTCCTGCCTGGCATCGTGGTTACAACAGACGCAGTGCACTGGAGAGGATCAACAGCCGTATTGATGATGGCTACTGTTTTGAAAATCACTACATCCGTGGAATAGCTAAAATGCAGACCCGTATAGGTTTGGCAGCTGCCGTCATGATGGCAATGGCTTTGGGTCATGTGAAAGAAGGACGGCAGAAGCAGATGCGTTCACTGGTTAAGCCTATACCTGCTGTTAATTCGGGATAGTCCGTTCAAGTTCTACTTTGTAGCTCCCTAACGCTTATTATAAATAATCGCCAGATGAGGCGGGGATTGCGGCTGGCTGCTATATGAGCGATTTGTGTGTTTTTTATACAGTCAGGCAGATACTTGATCAGCCGCTGATTCTTGATACTGATGTGTCTTGTGTAATGCTATATTTTTAAGCAGATCTGGAATCGCGATTTTTCGAATTAGTGCTACAGCGCAACTGCCTCAGCAACAGGGGTTGGGTGACATGCTGATGATGATACTGGTATAATATAAAGCTTTGAAGCTACTTCCCCAGTGATTACGGATGCCTTCGGGTAACTGACCCACGATGTATTTTCCGTCTTTCGTTTGATATTGAGCCAGGCGGTAACGGATATTGTGTGCATGGATGACGATATCCTGTACGATCACATCCTGATAACCTTTTGAACGAGCACCTTCTGGAAGATTATCTGGTTCTATGATTTTTTCTTCATGAATTTTTAGATTTGGTTTCTTCTTGCGCTTGGGACCTTTTTTCTTTTTCTTGGGTTTGCTTCCTTTAGGCTCTGTTTTAAGATCCATTCCGCTGGGTTTGAACTTGGGCTTTCGTGTTTCTTTTTTTAACTTTTGAATCTCATCCTCCAATTGCTCTATACGTTTTAATAATTGCTGTATATGCTCAAGTAGTGCATCAACCAATGGACTACGGTCTTCTTCTGATATAGTGGCTAATAGAGGTGTTATTGAATTCATTAAACCTAGTTTAGTAGACTTATTCTATAATTGCCTGTCAATAATGAGAAGTTACAAAGCTGGTGGGTGACAGGTAGTGCCTGTAAATAGGGTTGTTCGATTTTGAGACGATCTGCTGGCTTTTC
>WGBH01000081.1 GCA_015494435.1 Thiotrichaceae bacterium
ATCAAAGCAGGTTTTAAGGTCTCTTTAACCGCGCTTTTTCCTGTTGCAAATAAATATTGTCCTTGGATTCTTATGGTCGTTCTACTTGCGCTATCTTCAACAAATTCAAAACCATTTGAACGTGCTAATTTAGGCGCTTCAGGTTCTGGAGGAGGCAAAACATCTTCAGGTTTAATTTCTTCAAGTGCAATAGATTTACCCTCCAATTGAATCTTTTGTAATGCAGTCACTGAGGCACTACTGCCAGTATTTAATAAATACAATAAAACAGCAAAAATCGTTGCTAATGAAGCGACTGCAATCACACCAACAAGCCATGCAGGAAAAAAATCCTTTAAGGAGAAACCTAACCCCTTAATACCAATCCAATGTGGTGATAAATCGGAATTATCATTAATATTGGAATACTGACGTATTTTCTCTCCCAACCACTGACGGACTTTTAGCAACTTACCCGTTGAATCATTCTCATAACGATAACGTCCTTGATAACCAAGGGCTAAACAGTAATACATGAGTAATAACACTTGATGATGTCGTTCAGGATCATCCGCGAGTGAACGCATTTTCTCGAAAAATACTTGCCCACCTTGCACATCCATAAAGTAGCTGGACAGTAAAGTATTTAAACTCCAGTCACTACGCGCTCCCCAAGGGGTATTTAAAACTGCTTCATCAACTGCGGTACAAAGAATATATTTAGCATCTTCTCGGGATGACTTATCAATCCCTAAGCGTTTGCATTGTGCATCAAAATGATTAATTTCTTCACTGACTTGATGTTTTAATACGGTTGTATCACGCGCATCCAAGGTATTGGACACATGAGCAATCAATAATAATAAATTGGTCGCTGCACCAACAAGATTGCGGCTATTACTACGATTATGAAACGAAGTATGCGCACTTTGTTGTGTAGCTTGCGCAGACTCAACAGCAGGAGATTCAAAGGGCGAACCAAAAGGGGCAACCTGAGGTTGTTGTGCTTGCTCTTCACTAATTTGTCGCTGTGCATCCTCCCGATTACCCCCTGGCATGGGAAAAATTTGGGTTTTATCCGAACTTACATTATCAAAAATATCATCATCATTACTCATGCGCTTCTTTTCCCTCTAATCGCCCATACTTCTAGTTTTAAATTGGGTATTGTTGCATCAACATGAACATTGATTTGTCGGTTCGATACCACTTTCTCCCAATGCGGACTGCTAATATCAAGGTCAAAATAAACACTGTTTTGGTGGTAAGGTATTTCTCTTGGTACTGCTGGTTGTATCTTCAAAGGCACACCAGGTGTCCGAGTGCTTACTCGTTGAGAGAGATGCTCCAAGTTTGATGCCATAGTGACAATTTTTGCTATTCTGGTTTGTAACTCTCCTAAGGGTAAATCGCCTCTGGCCGTTAATACAAAGCGAATATGATCAGTAAAAACAGTTTGCAGTAAATGCGCACTGGTATAGACCGTTTCATGTTTAGCACTTTGTTTCAGCGGAATAGATAATGCCTTGGGTATGGTGCTGTATTGTAGATACTCATGAATATCATCAAACAGTTTTCTGAAGGTTAATTGCAAATCATCATGAATATATTCTGGATAAGAAAGCGGTCTACGTTCTTTTCGTGCAAAAGTTGATAGTTCACCAACTAATTGTAGTGCAATCATATAAATTTGCTTAGGATGAATACGTGGCTCAGTGACTAAAAATTCAAATAGAGGTAAATGACGGTTCATAATTTGGAGCATATGAATATCAATAATATCATTCACTTCACCTGTATTAGGATTAGCCAAACGGGTAGATAAAATATCACCACGACTGACTAACTGCCCTTGAATATCTTCAAGATAATTTTTAATCACAGGGGACGAATGAGAATACAATGTAGGAGGAATAAAGGATCGGCTTAATTTCAAAAGACCATTCCTATCACGCTCAGAAACATAGGCTAAAGCGATTTGAGTAAAATTATTTTGCGGTTTATCTGCCAATATTAATTGAAAATTTAAACGTCCTGTTTGCAGTCTTTCCGTTTTAACAGGTGCTCCAATACTGTGGGTATCAGTGACCTCCTCATCGCCAATAATATAACGTGTGGTTCTTTTCTCATCACTTTGAGAATCAATCACCGTTTCTTGAACGCTTTCTTGCTTAGCCCCAATGGCGAGATAAATCTTTTTATGTTGATCGGCATCTGACACATTCAGCTCAAGAATACTCCCCGTGGTATCAAAGATAGTGCCATCAGGAAAAATACCCTTACAGGTTTTTAAAGAAAAAACCCCTGTATCTAATTTCGATTCTTGAATAGAAAATTCCACCACCCCCCAGAAGTGAGGCTCAATCGGACGACTACGCGCCTCAATATTTTCCAGCATAAAATCATCATGCTGTTGAAAGGTTTGAGGGCATAAAAATAACCCCTCTGTCCATAAAATACGTGACTCGCTCACTAATACAATCCTCGTTATTTTTATCTATCCGACATCTCTATTCTATTCATTAAATAGGATAGGGATGCCGTAGGAGAGTAATTTCACAACGTATTAATATGGCGAAATAATTTTCTTTTAATAGGTTATTTCAAGAAGATTACAATGTGTCTTATGATGATTGAAATGGCTCAAGCTAAAGGCCAAAATGACAAGCCAGAATAATAATATGTTGCTTAACTCCTATTCCTTACGGTTTATTTTATACCTTAAACTTGTTCAATAATGTGAATATTTCACATAATTCAAGGTTTATTTTTAAGGGAGTTTCAAGTAATGAATTTACCCATATTACGCTGATTTTTTATTCCTGATTAGAGCACCTCAGAAAGCGCATAGTCGCCCTATACAAGGATTGGTAAATTCATTGCTTGAAACTTCCTAAGATAGCTTAGGAATAAGGACAATAGAACTGGACGCAGATCATTGAAGCCTCGTTCCTTAAAAGTACGACAACCGAAGATGGTAGCACTGTAAAGGTTAAAATGTTAGCTCTAATCAATGAGATTTTCTTACTAAATATTGAGCCGACACAAAAATAAGCAGTAATAATGCTAAGGTTACTACAGAAATAATAATCGCTGCTTCTTTCCACAAACCTCGCAGATATTTTTTTTCAAAAGCAATATCAGGCAAATTAATCAAACGCCAATCGGTATCAGGGATATTCTCATACACCCTAACACTTTGCAATTCAGCTTTACTCAAGCGAGGCTCACGCGTTGCTAGTTTATCTCTAGAGCCTTGTTTATCCATCTCAATTAACGACAGATCAGACTGCTTAACTAATAGTAAATTCTGCCCTGGAATCTCATGTGTTTTCAAAATATCAGTAATACCGCGCAAATAAAAACTCACAAAAAAGATATGCGTACCCGTCCCCTTCAAGGATAAAGGTGCCATAATATCATAGTGATAATGATAGGGTTGTGGGTGCACAAAAACCTTATTTAAGGCTGATTTCTTTTCATTCACCACCTCAAAAAAAGTCTTCAAATCATGCTGACATGCTTTGCCTACTAAGTCATCAAAATCGAATAGTATGGGGACACCTCTTTGATTAGTCACAGTATAAGTGAGAAAATCAGAAAAACGTTGCTGTAAGCGTACTTTGATATCCAGCGCCGTTTTATCATCGGTTGGAAAATTAATTAAATGCGTCACAAGCCGTTCGTATTCATTCAAAAACAAGCGCACATGCCGATGTTTATTTGATAACTGTAATTTAATCGCATACGCTGCCCCATGAACCGCCGCTTTTTGAATCATACTTTGATGACTCTTGAACTCCTGCCCTCTTTCTACTGTATAAATGATTAAAATAATGGCCGTAATCAACACAAACATCATTGCAACAATAAAAATTTCGAGTTGTTTTAGCATGTTTTCCTCAGTATCAAGTGCTTATTATCAAGAATAACTTTCTATGTCCTTCATAATAGGAGAGATTATTAATATAAAAAACTATAGGTGCAGTTAGCAAATCATGCACATTATTTCTCCCTATCTATTCTATAAATTTAATCTACAATTAAGTATTTCATTAAAATAAAATATGCATAAACAATAATCGACAGGGGAAACTATGATCAATAGTTAGATGACCGTGATACGCGTTTTATAGACAGTTGGACTCAATACCTTTTACCTTTAACGATAAGCACGCAAATACCACCATTCAAAGAATTTTTTTGACAAATGCAATAAACGTGAAGCGGGTAACATAACAGTACGTTTTTCATTGCGAAAAACTAAAGAGCCTTTGTTAAGCGAATCAATAATACACATCAATTCAAATTTAAAGGTATGAGTTGCTATTTTGCCTTCAAACTCATCCATTAAATTATTGACCGCAGCGACCGCTTGCAAATCAGCCATATGTGCTTGTTTAGGTTGCCAGGCAGGGCCAGGGTAACTTCCAGAATCACCCGCCACATAAACATGCTCCATTGTAGCCACTTTACAATACTTATCCGCTTGAATCAGTCCACCGCTACTGACTGGAAACGACGAATTAGCCATAAAAGAGGGCCCTGTCATACCTGGCATAAAGATAATTAAATCAGTATCAATTTCCCCGCCTTCAGTCACTATTTTATTATTTTCAAAGCGTTTTATTTTATGCCCAAGATGAGTATCAATATCACGCTTTTTCATTTCAGTTAAAAGCGCATCAACCGCTCCTTTACCGAGACGTTTTCCTGGGGTTGGAGACGGTGTAAAAAAGATCAATTTAAATTGATCACGGCGCTTTTCCTGACGTAATTGTGTATCCAGACCAAACAATAATTCAAACATCGGCCCTCCACGCATCGCAGAAGGCTCTTTAGGATTACCTCCAAACCCTAGTGTAATTGTACCGCCATCCATTGCTTTAATCCGATCCCGCATTTTTTCAGCCGCATCAACACCTTCACAAATGGTAATTGCGTGTTCTATACCCGCTATTTTTTTAATAAAACGTCCACCACTAGCAACCAATAAAGCATCGTTACTCACCTCGCCTTTTTCAGTGACCACTGTGCGACCTGCATCTTTTACTGCCTCGACCGTGCCTGCATGAAAATTGATATTATTTTTGTTAAAAAAGGAGGTTAGATCAATCCGTACATCCTCTGCGCTACGTTTACCTGATGGAATCCATATAAGGCTCGGCATATAAATAAACACTGCTTTAGGCGCAATCAGTGTGATTTCAACTGATTGAGAATGCTTGCGTAATGTTTTAATAGCGGTTAAAGCGGCAAAACCTGCCCCTATAATAGTAATTTTTTTTGTCAAAACTCTTTTCCTTGCTTAAATTTTAAATAGATAGAGAGTGTAGCCTGAATTGTTGAGTTCTTATAACAAAAATATCACTATCAAATGATGATATTTTTGGCGATAGAACAACCGACATCGCATTAATTTTCAGCTATAAAATATCTCACCCACTCTTTTTGAGTTAAAAAACTGCCATTCCATTTTATAAAGTAGATGTTCACTTAATGGATCACCCTCTGGAAGCATCGGATGTTCAAAATTTTGATAGCTATTTTTCATATCCAAGCGCTTCATAACCGCTTCTGACTTTTTATTAATCACGGAGGTAAAAGAATAGACGACTTTCAACTTTAACTCAGTAAAAGCAAATTTCAACACAATACGCGCAGCTTCGCTCGCATAGCCTTTTCCCCAGTAGGAATGAGCCAACCACCAACCTATTTCTACACATGGCAAGGTGACTGGTAAATCATAAGTCGGCTCATGCAAACCCACAAAACCAATAAATTGACCTGTTGCTTGCTCTTCTACAGCCCATAAGCCCCAACCCTTTTGTTTGATGAGCTGTTTAAGTTTCTTTGCCATTGCATTACTTTCAGATTCATTCAACGTTGTGGGATAATATTCCATAACCTTTGCATCCGCATTAAGCATTGCAAAAGGGGGAAAATCGGCATCACACCATTGACGCAGGATAAGATGATTCGTTTTTAATTTTGCTATTTTTATTTTGGCCATACTTCAACTATTAAACCAATGATTTTAAATAAAATTAATTTTATACCTTAGTATATTCTACTCAGTCGATTTGATATGCACATAAGCCCCATCAATCGATACACGCAGTATTTGCAATTGTATTGCGTATAAAACACTTCTGCTATACTCCAACGCCATTTAGAGAAAAAACACCATGCAAATTAAAAAAAAATCTCCTGAATTTCTGTTACTATTAATTTCCATTGGCTCTGCGATGAGCTTCGCTATCTGGATTAATTTACTCAATAACTTCGCCATTGAACGCGCTCATTTTACAGGAGCTGAGATTGGTCTATTACAAAGCTTGCGAGAAATCCCCGGTTTTTTAGCCTTTACTTTAATCTTTGTATTACAGCTTATACGTGAACAACGCATGACCTATATTTCATTAGTTTTACTAGGATTAGGGACGCTATTAACAGGGTTTTATCCTGTTGCTATCGGTTTTTATCTCACCACTATTCTAATGTCGATTGGCTTTCATTACCTTGAAACACTACAAAACTCTCTCTCTTTGCAATGGATAGATAAAAAAGAAACTCCTGAATTTTTTGGAAAAATCATTGCCGCAAAATCAATCGCCTCTATTGTTGCCTTTACCTTAGTATGGATTTTATTTGAGCAATTAAAGCTTGATTTTAAATGGATTTATCTATTAGCTGGTGGTATTTCCATTCTTATTGCTTTTTATAGCTGGCATTATTTCCCCCATTTTCCTGAAAAAATTTATCAACATAAAACACTGATTTTAAGAAAACGCTATTGGCTCTACTATGCTTTGCAATTTATGGGCGGTGCTAGACGGCAAATTTTTGTTGTTTTTGCAGGTTTTTTAATGGTGGAAAAATTTGGCTTTAATGTTAGCGAAGTTTCTTTGCTATTTTTAATCAATGCTATTTTTAATATTTTCTTAGCACCACGCATTGGCAAGCTGATCGGTATTATTGGTGAACGACGCGCATTAATTCTTGAATATCTGGGGTTAATTGCCATTTTTACTGGTTATGCACTAGTAGAAAACTCAAATATTGCAGCGATTTTGTATATTCTTGATCATCTCTTTTTTGCAATGGCTATTGCACAAAAAACCTATTTTCAAAAAATAGCCGATCCTGCGGATATTGCTTCAACAGCGGGAGTCTCTTTTACCATTAACCATATTGCTGCTGTCGTTATTCCTGTTATCTTTGGTCTATTATGGATACAGTCACCAATGCTTGTTTTCTATATAGGTGTTGCAATGGCGATGGTATCACTTCTCCTCGCTTTGAATGTGCCTAACAACCCTCAAGCGGGTAAAGAAGCAATTATTGGATAGCAAAACAATGAACAATCCAACCCTTTCCATTATTAGCGTTAATTACAAAAGCTGGTCGGTGCTAGAAAAATGCCTGCAATCCTTTCAACAATACCCGCCCGCATTAGATTATGAAATAATTGTGATAGATAATAACTCACAAGATGGACAATTTGATCGCTTCCAACAACAATTTCCACAGATTAAACTCATTGCTAACACAGGCAATCATGGCTTTTCAAATGGCTGTAATCTAGGAGCGGATCATGCAAAAGGTGACTATCTATTATTTTTAAACCCTGATGTGATATTAACGCAAAGCAAAGCCATTGATGCAATGATGCGTTTTGCACAACAACATCCTCAAGTCGGCATCACATCTTGTCGTCGAATCAATCCTAAAGGCAAACCCGAAAGGGAACTAGCCTTTTTGCATCTATGGCTCAATACAGGTTGGATGCGAGCGTTATATAAGCTTTGGAATAAAAAAAAATTACAGATTAAATTCCCTGATCATGCTGATATTTGGTATCCCGACTGGGTATCAGGTTCTGTGATTCTTATTCGTGCCGATTTATTTTTAAACATTGGCAGATGGAGTCAAAATCATTTCTGGATGTATTCAGAAGACCCCGACTTATGCAAAAAAGTACGTCAACAAGGCAAAGAAATCGCCTTATTACGGCATGTTGAATTAAAACACGCACACGGAGGCGCATCACGCAGAAATCCACAAACAACCGCCATCACAAAATCAGAAGTGGTTACATCCCAGCATGTCTTCATCCAAAAACACGCCAAAGGATTCAATAGAATTGCATTACATATCTTTACCTTTAGCAACACCTTGACCGCATGGACATTACGCACCCTTATTAGCCTCCTTATTTTTTGGACTCCTCAATTTAAAGCCAGTTTACTCACGCTGATGAGCATTATTCGCTATTATATTTCCGCCTTAATGCGTAAGAGTTGGAAAAGTAAACGACTCAATTCAAGCAAAGTCTAAAAATGTCATCACGTCATACTTTATTACACATCGCTCAAGTCGCTTTAAAGGCAGTCAAAGGTGATATTGTGGTTAAAAAATCACTTTCTGATCTGCATTACCTACAATATTGTCATCAGCATTGCTATCTCATTGCCATTGGTAAAGCCGCAGAGTGCATGAGTTTAGGCGCTGTTTCGCAACTCGGTAATGCAATCAAGGCAGGGTTAATTATATCAAAAAAAGGGCATTTTGATTCCAGGCTTCTTAATGACAAGCGCTTTCAATGCATTGAGGCTAATCATCCTGTTCCTGATCTAGCTAGTTTGGAAGCAGGAACAAAACTACTGCATTTTATTCAAACATTACCTGAGAATGCTCACTGTTTATTCTTAATTTCAGGTGGAACATCCAGTTTAGTTGAGGACTTACATCCTAGGCTGTCGAACCCCCTCCCTAATTTACATTAAATTTCCCCGCTTTTTGGATTTCATTTTTATTAATATTCAAGAGTGCTTGTCGTCTTTTTCGTATCGTGTAAGGGATATTATCCTCTTCCCATTTCTTCAAATCATATTGAGAGGC
>WGBH01000082.1 GCA_015494435.1 Thiotrichaceae bacterium
AAGCACAACGCGGTTCTGGTGAATGCCTCAATAAATCAATTCATTATCGCCACATGCAAGTTTGCCGGTAGATTCCGCTTGGGGCCGGTGATGCGGGGCGTTAGGCGCTGAAAAATCGAAATTAGATTACCATAATGGACGAATTAGTTCTGAAATGGACAATGGAATACGGGATAGAAGGTGAGGACTCTTCAGAGTCTACACCTCTATCTAGAGCTATTCGCCAGTTATTTGAAGAGGGAAAGCCTTTTCATAGATTGAATATGTGTTTTTTTCGAGGGGCAGATAACGTATTGCGCTGGCTAGGAATATTCGTGCAAAGCTCTGGTAATAGAATAGTTTTCTTTCCTGGGTTTCAAGATGAATTTTCAAATATTCAAGCGTATCAAGGTGATGCAAAACAATGGGACCAACCATTTCAATTTGATCACTTATCATTGGAAAAATGCAGGTCAAAATGGCATGTGACCACAACAAGATCTAAAGAACATTTGGGCAGTCCAAATACGTTAGATCTTGCGTCTTCAAGAGTGCTGTGGTTTGGTATGAGTATCTCTGATCAAAGAGTATTAAGGATTGTTAAAAAAAGCACATTTGTAACAGCAACCTCTCCATCATCAGATATTGAAAGAAGAAGAAACGTTTTTCTTGGGGCAAGAGATAATGCTCAATTTCCAATAATCTCATTAAACAACGAAAATGAAGAAACACAAAATGGGTTTATCCATTTTGGTATCATTGTTGGAGATAGTGGATTTGAAGATTATTTAGGTGGAGAGCTTGGATTCCCTTACCACAGTCCATATTTGGAACAACCTCTCCCAAAAGTATTAAATGGAATTCCAACGCGAACTCACCGATTATCTCTGTCAACAAATACCGATATACAAATTACTTCATGCGTCCTTCCTGGAAAATTGAATACCTCAGTTTCGTTTACTGGTCAATCAGAACCAATTTGTAGTAATAGTAGATAAATGCGCCTAACAATCAAATACACCGGACATCAAAAAGCGCCGCTCCTCGTTCCTCGTCGCGCTGCTTTTAGCTGCCGGTGATTTGCGGCGTTAGGTTTCAAAGAGGAGTTCACGATGAATAAGAAATTAATTAGCATCTTGGTAGGAGTTTCTTTGGCGGCACTAGCCTGTCCAGTTCATGCAGGTGACTGGAGGAATTCATGGTCGTCTGAAAAAGGTGCTGCTGCCCAAAGGTGTGCCAGGACCTTTGATGATTATCAATTGCAGGCAGTATGTATGGATAACGAAAAAGATGGGTACATTAAGATGCAGAGTAGTTTTGGTCTCCCAAACTCCGTAGCATACAAAGCAAAAGTACGTTGCATGAGTACTTTCGATGATTTCCAGTTGCAAGCAGTCTGCATGCAAAATGAAAAGGATGGTTATGATAAAATGCAGAAATATTAAGAAGGAACTAATAATATTATGAAAAAGAAAGGAACTATTTTGTCACTAATTATCTTAGCTGTGATTGCATTAATCATATATACTCAGATAACCCTATTCGTCATCCCACCAATTGGCGCTATTCCTGAAGGTAAAACCGTTGTGATCCTTAGATTGAACAAAACAAATTTCATAGATAGCCCAGATGCTTTGTGTGAGCGTATTCAAGGTGGTGTTAGTTTGCTTTGCCGTGGCGTAATGATAGGTGGAGTTCTAAATAAATCAGAAATAATTATGCGTCTTCCATACAGTAAAACTCTTTACCTAATGTCAACTAACGGTAAAACCTATTCGAGGTAATATTCCATGGAAGCTTTTATCCTAGCTTTACTTATTGGTCTAATTCCAGCGTTTATTGCACAGAGGAAAGGAAAGTTATTTGTTCTTTGGTGGATATATGGTGCTCTTATTTTTATAATTGCACTTCCTCACTCATTAATAATGAAGGCAGATCAGCAATCCATCGAAAAACATCAGCTATCGGAAGGAATGAAAAAGTGCCAATTCTGTGCTGAAATAATCAAACAAGATGCAATAGTTTGTAGATATTGTGGTCGTGATGTGGTCGAATAAAAACCTAACAACCGCATTCACGCTGACCGCAAACCCTGGCCGGTTTTGGTGGCTGGTTGCTCCGATCAGTGTTCATCTTTTATCAATTCTCCTTGCCTCGCAGTTTGCGGCAGGTGATGCGGGACGTTATGTAAAAAAATAAACCCTTCATCTCCCCCCCCTCAAAGGAGGATAAAAACAAATGCATTTTATTGACATTTGTAAAATTATTAGTAGCTACTCGTTTTATATTTTTTACATTGTTTTAGCCGTTTCATTTTTTTTACCTTCTCTCAAAGGCTATAGGCTAATTTACTTTTTGGCATGGAGTTATGCTGTAAAGTTCATCTTTCTACTCACTAAACCTTTCTTAAATCAATTATTAATTTCCATAAATAATGGCGCTGGAAAAATAACATTCTCACTTGTAATAATAT
>WGBH01000083.1 GCA_015494435.1 Thiotrichaceae bacterium
CTGAAGAATAATAAAAATTAATTGTGGTTCATATACAACAAAATTGTAAGAATCACTAAAAATTGGGTCATTTGAATGAATACTAAAAAAATAATTTTTCAACACAAGTTTGCTTTTTTTAGTAGCATCTTGTTTCTTTCTATCTTTCTTTTGTTCAATATTGCCAATGCAAGCCCTCACAAGTCTCCTAGTAGTATAGATTTTGATAATGATGGTCTATCCGATGAATTAGAGAGAAAATTAGGCACTGAACGTTATCTTGCTGATACCGATGGGGATGGTATTAATGATGGGATAGAAGTAGGCGCTAATCCATTACAACCACTTGATCATGATCATGATCGACGCATTGACGCACTCGATAGCGATGATGACAATGACG
Organism: Thiotrichaceae bacterium; assembly: GCA_015494435.1. Taxonomy (GTDB): domain Bacteria; phylum Pseudomonadota; class Gammaproteobacteria; order Thiotrichales; family Thiotrichaceae; genus JAGLBW01. The sequence goes on from WGBH01000083.1 coordinate 383, forward strand.
GTTTGCCAACTATCTTTGAACAACAACAAGATTATGATAATGATGGTATTCCTGATTATCTGGATACTGATTCTGATAATGATGGTGTAGCAGATGGTGAAGAAGCAGGTTTAACCTTATTGGACTCTGATTATGATGGTATTGATGATTTGGTAGATTCTGATAGCACGGGAAGTGAAGACAAAAATGGTGATGGCATTAAGGATCAATTTCAATTTCCAGATAGAAATAAAAATGGCAAACCTGATTTCCTTGATAAATCTATTCAATACGTTAGATTAAAAATACCTTCTGATGCTATTTTGGCTGAATTAAAAAACAATAATTACACTAGCGAGATCACAACGCCTCAAATCACACCTTCTAAACCTTATAATAAAGGTGGCATTGATTCGACTAAAGATGAGGATCATGATGGCATTCCTGATGTTATAGAAATAAAAATAGGCACGAATCCACAGCAGCAGGACTCTGATAATGATCGAGTTCCTGATGCTATTGAAATTGGCTTAATTATGGAATACCCACAGGATACGGATCACGACGGTATTATTGATGCTTTAGATGAAGACGATGATAATGATGGTATCTTAACCCGTAATGAAGATCCTAATCGCGACGGTTCGCCCATTAATGATGATATTGATCATGATGGCGTACCTAATTACCAAGACGCTGATGATGACGGTGATAGAATCATTACCAAAGATGAAGGAGGAACACTAGATACGGATAATGATGGTGTGCTTGATTATCTCGATAAAGATGATGGTGTTGATCGTTCACTTGCTACGCTAGAAAAAAGATGAACCGCATTAGCTTGAAACGACTCGATCCACAGGAAAACACACCACAAAAGTAGACCCTTTGCCTACTTTACTTTGAATATCCAAACGACCGTTATGGCGCTGAATAATATGCAACACAATCGCTAGCCCTAAACCTGTTCCACCTGTATTTTTTGAGCGTCCTTTATCCACACGATAAAAGCGTTCCGTCAAATGTGAAAGGTGCTCAACGGGAATGCCTGCTCCATTGTCTTCTACTGTTAGACAGGCTTCGCCATTTACCTCCTTTTTCCAGCTAACTTTTATTTCTGTTCCTTTCGCTGTATGTCGAATGGCATTGTGAATTAAATTACTACAAACACTGACTATTTCTGATTCTGAGCCACGTATTTTCAAATCAGAACATAGATCAGTGATTAAGGTATGATGCATATTTTCAGACAATAGCTCAATTTCATTATTACAAATGGAAGTTAATATCTTGGTCATATTCAACTCACGATTTGACTCTCCATTAAGTTCCGAGTTTTCTAAACGAGACAATGTGAGTAAGTCTTCAATGATACGTTGCATTCGTAATGCTTGTTCTGATGCGGTAATTAGCGATGCTCTAAGGCTATCGGTTAAATTTTCATCTGCTTGGATAATTTCCAAATAACCTGCAATCACAGTAAGAGGAGTGCGTAATTCATGCGAAGCGTTGGCAATAAAGTTTTTGCGCATTTGCCGAATATGGACAGACTCACTAATATCCCTTGCAATCAATAATTTAAGGTCTGACTGAACGGGAATCAATTGCAATGCCAGTTGACAGTTAGGGTCACGAGGAGAAACAATTTCAATTTCTTTATTAGAATTCTGATCCAATGTTTTATGGACTTTAGGTAGGCGGATTAGATTTTCAATACGTTGCCCACGGTCTTTTTTTAGATCAATGCCTAGCAATAGACGAGAATGTTCATTAACCCAATCAATTTCATTTTTGTCATTAAGCACAATGGTCGCATAAGGGAGACCTGTAATAATACCTTGAAAACGTCTCAGTAATTTATCCATTCGCACTTTACGTTTATCATAATTTTTCTGTAAAGCGTGAATTTTTGTTATAATTCCATCCCAAAACCCATCACTATCAGGTATCTTTGTGGGATCTTTTGTCTCTAGCCATTGATAAATCTGCCTGAGCTTATAATTCACCCACAGAATATATAGAAAGAGTGCAATACAAAGACTAATAAGCCAATAACCTGACAATACCCCCCCCAATATCGCCCCTAGAATGATATAAACTATCCGCATCCATTCAGCTTGCTGGTAACCATTCCACATTTATTGTTTCACCGCTCGAAAAGAATAACGATAACCGATACCACGCACCGTCTGAATGCTCTTTTCCACGCCGTAAGGTTTTAGAATTTTACGCAGACGTAACACATGAACATCGACAGTGCGTTCTTCAATAAAGGTATTTTGCCCCCAGACCCGATCTAAAAGCTGGGTACGGCTATAGAGGCGTTCAGGGTTTTGTAACAAAAAGTGCAACAGTCGGAACTCAATTTGACTAACTTTCACCGTTTCATTATTTATTTTCAGAATATTGTGATTAGGGTCTAAGCTGATATGACCGCTTTTAATCACCTTTTCTTCATTCAATCCTTGAGCGCGTCTCAATAAAGCCTGTATGCGTGCATTTAACTCATGCAATGAAACAGGCTTGGTCATATAGTCGTCAGCTCCTTGGTTTAATCCTGCTATCTTATCATTTTCTTCTGCCCGAGCAGTCAGCATAATCACAGGAATATCACCTTGTAAATCATGTTGACGAATCCTTTTTAACAATTCAACTCCTTCGGTATCAGGTAACATCCAATCGAGTAAGATTAAATCGGGTGTGATTTGGTGTAAAATTTTTTCAGTCTGCTCCCCATCTTCAGCAGATTTTATTGCAAAACCCTTTGATGTTAAAAAATGTTTGAGCATGTTTCGAATAGCAACATCATCTTCAACAAGCAGTAAGGTGAACATAGGATATTTCTCTTTTCATTTTACAAAATTATATTTAATTCTCATCGCTATCATCAGGAAAATACTTCTTCCTAATTTCACTTAAATTGGTATGACGAACATCCTTCCCTTTGACCAAATAAATAACGTATTCCGCAATATTTTGTGAATGTTCTGCAATACGTTCTAATGATCTTGCACACCAAGTGACTCGCAAGACGCTTTTTATATTGCGAGAATCCTCTAACATATGAGTCATCAATAAACGTCCAATGATATTAAATTCTTTATTAATTTTTTTCTCAGTTGCAAGAATACGCACTGCATCATTTGCATCTAAGCGCGCAAAGGCATCCAAAGAATCTTGCAATGTTTGAGTAAC
>WGBH01000084.1 GCA_015494435.1 Thiotrichaceae bacterium
CTAATGGCTTGGCGGAGAGAAATTTAAGATACCCTTTAACAAAAAAGAAAAAAACTCCAAAGTATATAGCAATTAAATATATCAAATCTGGTGCTATGAAATACTCCACGGCCAATGCTAACAAAATAATCATGTAATTCAACAGTCTACTATTGCACATTAATTTATAAAACATAATTCCTGCTATAAATAAATTGCCATACTTAAGCATTAAAATGAATTTTATATATCCAGGGATCTGCACAAACTGATATGTCTCTAAATACTCCGCTGCCATAATGACAAATAGCCACAAAATTGAAATTATCTCTATTTTCCTAATTAATTTTGTTACAAATAAAACATACATTATCGTATAAAATGATAATTCCACCAATAATGTCCAATATACCCCGTCAACATGGGGAACTTTGATAAATTGTTGGATCATCGTAAGGTTAATTACAGCAGAGCGTATACCAACATCAGCACCAGGAAGTGAGAATAATGAAACTATAGTGAAAGTCAGAATTACTGCTACCCAATAAGCTGGGTACAATCTGGAAAATCGAGATACGATAAAATCTACCGCATGAGTCGTTTTATCTAATGTAAGAAAAATAACAAATCCACTCACAATAAAAAAAAGTTGCACCCCATATCTACCAATTTCAAAGGTGAACGCAGGAGCTACCGAATAACCATATATCTCCCCATACCTTATTGTATAATGAAAAAAAACAACCATTAGAGCAGCAATACCTCTAATCGCATCGAGTTCAGTATACCTCTGCTTCATACGATGACCCTTATAATTTTAAATAGAAAAGTAAATCTTTTATTTAACATCATTTATAAAATTCATAATGTTACAGCTTGATTTACCCCAATCAAATCGCCGTGCATTTTTTTTAGAAGATAGAGACATTGCATTACGCAAAGCCTCATTGGATAGTATGCGGATCATTGCGGCCGCCAAATCAGAAACATTTCCTTTTTCTACCATTATTGAACATTCTGTATTTACCGTATCAAGACCAAGATCATAACCGACAACAGGCAATCCAGCTGAATTAGCTTCAACCCATGTAATACCAAAACCTTCGGTCATTGAAGGAGAAGCAAAGATCCAGCCGCGTTGTAACATTTCAGACTTTTCTGCTTCAGTTATAAAGCCCTTGAAATCTACAGGCAAACCAGCCGCCATTTGTTTAAGCATTTCTGTATCAGGACCCTGCCCACCTATTATAAGACGAGAATCTGGTAACTTTTCATGTACTTTACGAAATGCACTTATTAAATGATCAACTTTTTTACGGCCTGTATCAAGCGCACCGTAATAGATAACTGTAGGGTCAGGGTATTTCTTTATATTTTCATCAAGCTGAAATGGAGTTATTCCTGGAGGTATTATCCTGATTTCAGCACGGGGTTTTATCCATTTATTATTAATCTCATCAAGTGTTATCGTACTGACGACTACAAACGGTACTTTCCTGTAAATTAATGGCTGCATAATTTCTTCAAGAAAGCGCCCTATTGCTCCTTTTATCAAGCCCTGACTTTTAGTAAAGGATTTACCCTCAAAATGATGCTTTATTGCCAACAGCGGTACTGGTTTTACTATCAGTGGCAAAAATAACGGAAAACCCATTATGTTATCAATTACTATATCTGTAGCATCGAACCTACGACGAGTTTCCATTAGTAACGGTATTATTCTATGTCGTGGGCTACCAACGCGAATAATCTCTATGCCATCAACTTGTTCACTGTCAGGCAGTAGCACGCCGTCCAGTAACTCCTGACTGCATAATATCGTAATATTATGACCTTGCCTCACCCATGGTGCTGATATGTATTGAATATAATCCTGTGCACCACCACGACGGTTTTCGTTTGTTGGACCGCGTAAAGATACAAATAAAATATTCACACTGGTGCTCTTCTTCTAATCACCGGGTATCCAAACATTGCTAGGCCCGGTGCAACCAGAGATGTGGCTACCGCCCATTGTGCACCTGATAAATTTTCAAGATAACGTGTGTCCAGCTTGATTTCATCCAGCCCTTTGGTGATAAAACGACGGTTTCCTGAAAATTCATGACTATCACTAGCTTCTGGATCAAACAATCTGGTTTCATCGAGGGTTTCACTACATAAACGCAATACTTTCGATAACTGACCAATGTGGTCCGCCACGAGATCCTCATAACGAATCTGTATATACCCGGGATTACTGCCGTAAATAGCTTTAATCCCGATATTTTTTTTCTGCCATTCCAGTAGTTTCATATAAAAAGCCATGTCAGATTTCCCTTTTTCTCTGGCGGTGACAAGGCTGCTGTATGAATATGCACGCGCATCTCTTATGAGGTGAATAATCGTTATTCTGAATAATCCAGAGCTTAGTAATAGCTTCAATCTATAGTGCCGCTTTGAACTATCAACAATTATATTTTTTTTTGAGATATCTTTAATTGCATTATATACATCGTAATTATTACTAGAAAATATGTCTGGCTCTATGTTTTTAAGATCCAGCAATTCAGCACCCGTTTTATCGCAAATATGACGCCTCACACCTGTCCAGAACGTACATTCATAAAGCTTTTCTCCACATGAACATAACCGTCCAAGATGGTCTGCGCTTTCGAAAAAATTATTGTAATTATATAACTCACCAGCACTTATAATGTTTTTTTGCGTACCGAGCATACTCGAAAGTAGAGTGCTACCACTTCTACCTGAGCCCATCACGTAAATGACATTGATCGGTTTATGTTTATTAATTTTATTGATCATATCTTTTGCAAAGCTAATCAAGCCAGTGAGATAAGTCACGCTCGATTATGTCCTGAGTCTTTAGTATATCCTCACGAAAAAACTCTATTAGCTTCCTTCGTGTATTTTCATCCATCACCCCGGGAGCTACACCTTTATGACGCAAAGCGTGTATAGCATCAACGCCCCATCTCGGTATCAATGGCCGCACAATCTTATTAATAGTACGATTAGTTGTTGCCTTATAAACAACTGCGCCCATTAAATTTTTTGGTTTTCCACCACGGTTATAGGCGGCTGGCTCCTGTGCCGGCTTTCGCACATCAATTTCAAGAAATTTATGAGTATCTGCAATCACTTCCGCCGCACTATTTTTTATATCTTCAAACAAAACAAGTTTTAGGTTAGACCGATCAAACAGACCCAGATATCTTTTGAGGTGTTCATAATAGCCACCCTGATTAAGCCAAAATTCGTTGCCATCCATCCATTGTTCAAAGCTCTGCTTTTCATCGTGCCCTTTACTCATTGACATCTCATAGTAAGAGAATGCTCTATCGACAGGATTTCTAAGACTCGCCATAAGTTTTGCATCAGGACAGTATTTTTTAATTGCGAATGCTGATTCCTTTAATGCCAGATAAGTTGGTGTGGCTTCTCCTATGATTTTCTCGTTGGATGCGCCTTCAAATAATTTGCCATAATCATCCATGCTTTGATATTTACTTTTATGAGCACGATCAGTACCAAAAAATCCAAAAAACTGAGCCTCCTTATCAGGACTCATAAAGATATCCGGATGATCCTTTAAGTAAAAATATAAAGACGAAGTGGCCGACCTGGCCGCTCCGATTATAAAAAAGTTAGGAAGTTTTACTGAATTTTTCATGTTTTCGCTAGGTTACACTTTCATATATATTAATCATTGAGCCTGCACACTTATCCCAGGTAAACGATTTAGCTCGTTTATTACCGGCATCAACAAACTTCTCGTACACCGTTTCCGAGGTAGCAATTTCTTTCATGGCATCTGCCAGTTCTTCGACACTATGTGGATCAACTAGCATACCCGCTTCACCAGCCACTTCTGGCATAGATGACACATTCGATGTAATAACAGGACAGCCACACGCCATCGCCTCCAAAATTGGAAGCCCGAACCCCTCCATCAGAGAAACATAAATAAAAACACTTGCCGAACGATATAACCCTCGAAGCTGGTCATCAGAAACAAAACCAGGCCTATGAATGTGATTGCAGAACTCTGAACCAGCAATCTTCTGTAATAGATGATGATTATCCCATCCTAACCCACCAGCCAGCACGAGATGATGCGGTACATCCTTAGCTATTCGCTCATAGGCTTCCAGAACAGTCGAAAGGTTTTTTCTTGGGTTAAGAGAGCCCGTCCAAAGAAAAAAAGGCGTGCCGTTAGCAGGCATATCATCCAGCTCATCTAAACAATTAGCCGTTTCTTTCTGATAAAAAAAGTCTGAAACACCTTCATGAACAACACACAGGCGGTCCCCAAGGTCACATTCTGCAATATCTTCAATAGCATTTGCAGTGGCAGATGATACTGCAACGATTTTATCTGCTCTTTTAATCGCAGACTTTATGCCTGCCATTCTCAGCAACGGCCTACTCTTTGAAAAATATTCTGGATGTGACAGAGGGCCAAGATCATGAACCGTAACTATCCATGGTTTTTTAGTCGCAACAGGGTAATCCATTTCCACGGTATGAACCACATCCACATCTACAGACAAACTCTCTATCTTCGGATAACCAGTCAACGCCCATGACAAAACCAGATTACGGTGTTTCCAGGAGGGTCTTACATAACCATATTCATTAATCAATGTTTCAAGTTGCTCCCCGGAAACTTTACATCTGCTTGAGAACGGGATTAACTCGAGATTCCTGTCAGTGCGCACCAGTGACTCATAAAGTTCCCATGCTACACGACTAAGGCCATAACGTGTATCACTAACAAATGCATCACTATGATATAAAACCTTCATACAACTCGATTCTGTAGAACTCTATCTATCTGCTGTTTTGCACGTAAATAAATCGAATTCCATGACCTTTCAGCAACAAAGGCGAGCGCGGCCTCTTTCATAGTCTGTTTGCTATCTAGGGCTTTTTCTATAGAACCCGCTACTTCATTCTTATCATTTATGGCAATAACAGGTGCATTTATGTAAGCATACTCATCATGATGCGTAGACAGAATAGGTAAGCCTGCTGCTGCGTATTCATATAATTTCAACGGGTTTTGACCTTTATATATATCTTGCCTTGATTGGTCATACAGCATCAGCCCTAAATCAGCGTGCAACAGGTAAGCAGGGACTTGTTCAGGCGTGCGCAAGCCTAACAAATAAACATTATCATACTCACGACCTAGCTTATCAGCCCACTCTGAACCTGGCCCTATCATTATCAAGTTACCACCAAGCTCCTTAAGTTTTACCGCTGCAGCCCTGAACATTTCAGGATCACATTTATCGATAACCCCAACCCAAACAGCCAACGGACCAGGCAAATCTGCTATATCATCAGGTATGGGGATATCACCTTTGTAATTATCAGTGAACACTCCCTGACCTAGCACTGTAATCTTCGATGCATCAATACCATGGTCATTAATTATATAATTTTTAAGCGTCTCTCCTATTACAAGAATATGGTCAGCTATTTGATAATCATTCTTTTCAATTTCCCTAATCGAGCTTCCTGAAAAAGCAGGATAATAATCTACCACCTGAAATACCAGACGTGCATCAGGAAAAAGTGATTTAAGAGCAGAACTACCTGGATTTGCTGTCCAGATGACATCGGGTTCTGAAAATCCAGAATCACGGTAAATAGTATGAATAGATGGATAACAACTTTTATATGCTAGATTAGCAGCATATCGTGTATTGAATGGCCATCTCCCTGCAAATGGTATTATGCTCATAGGCGTAAAAACCCATGCTTCATTATCCATTCTCGGCCCTGTGGACCAGGATTGCCAACGACCTGTACGCGCCAGGATGTTTCCGGCATGCACTAGTCCTTGCATATAGGAAACATTGTATTTATCGTTCTGGAAGAGTCTGGCAAATATATTGGTGCTACAGCGAATTTCTGATTGCCAGGGGGTTCCTCTATGAAACAAGATATTTTTCACTACAGTATATATTTCAACCTTGAATGCCAACAGTAACTACTGTTTCTGGTAAATGACATTTTCCCCTTTATCCAGAGATTTTTTAAACCCATGTTTAGTTAAAACATTATGTACCAACTCTGTACAACCCGGCGCATATTTCTCATGGAGTTCAAGAATAACCATCTTAACTTGATCGAGCCAACTGGAATCTCCTGAAAACAATTCTTTCTCTGCACCCTCAATATCTAGTTTTAATATATCAATATGACCAGTTTCCTTTAGTATATCAGCAACAGTAATTGCTTCAACACCATCAGAGTCGTCTTTACTTTCTTCAACACGAAATGACCATGAATCCGCATTAGGATTTTCTATATTTAATGGGGTATTATCACGCCACAAAGCTGCCTTATACAAAGTTACATTCTTTTCTAAAGCAAGGTTCTTTGCATATAAACCCGCATTAGATGGCTCAGGCTCAACGGCTATAATTTTAGCGTCAGGAAAACGGTGCAACATATAAAGAGATGCATAGCCGATGTGCGCTCCAGCATCAACAATAACTGCTGGTAAAAAGTTTATTGGCAGGTCGTAATCTCCAGCTAAAAACACTTGCCAAAACACATAGGCATCAGTCGTCTTTGGTCTCATAAAAACCGGCGCTTTACTTTGTGGGATATTTACACTGATTATTTTATCATCGTTACCTGGAAGCCTTTTATAAAGCGCAACCTTCAAGAACACTTTCAACCCAGTAATCACACCAAATCTTTTAGTAAAATATTTTATACTTTTTGCTAATCTCGCAATACTGTTTGCCATTTCTACCACCAAGTTAAATATAGCTGGTTATAATAATTAAATTAATAAATGAACATGGTATGATTTTACCAAGTTTATTTATTTCTCCATAGTCTTTGATTTTTCCCAGTCACGCATAAGATCTTTTTCAAGCTTTTCTCGCTTGATATGATTTTGCTTTTCCCAAGCATAGGCCCACCAATTAAA
>WGBH01000085.1 GCA_015494435.1 Thiotrichaceae bacterium
ATCATGAATACCTTTGAAGCGATGCGAACCTTTGGGCATATGGCAACTTTGGCAACTAACACCTTGTTCACTCCAAGGAGATTGTTGCCATTCTTGATAGGTATTTTCTAAAAATTTCCCCGCTAATTTTGAACCTCTTCCCGTTGTAAATTGATGACAACGGCTACAAAAATTAGATTGTTTAAACAAGGCATTGGCTTGTACCGTACCATGAACAGAGGTGTTTTTTTCATTAGCACCATAGCGCTGATGCTGACGTAAGTGACAACTGGCACAATCGATACCTGTTGCTTGGAATTTGAGTGTTTGATCTTGCCAGTCATTGATTTGTTCGCTACGTGGCGTATGACAGCTTAGACAACTTATCGCATTGCCTTGATCAAAATAGTGTAATTGACCGATAAGGCCAGGAGATGCAGCTTTTGCATGGTAGGAGCTCTGCCATTGATTAGCTTGTTTTTTATGACATAGTGCGCAAGATTTTGGACTTATATCATGGGTAATAGGATGATACGTTGCAGGGGCATTGCCTTGAAGGGGAATGGGCAGAAGCCAATAGTCATTATCAGCTTTTGCCCAAATTAAACGACTGCTTAGCACACACACTATCGATAATAAAAACAACAAAGCATGTTTGTTTTCATTGAGGCTAATGTATGTGGTGAACATATCAGTATCGTCTTTCTGGTTTATTTCTTATTAAGAAATGGCTCAGGGTTCACTTCTGCGTAGACTAACTCATCTGTGTTTTTACCCATCATATCTTTAAAGCTAATCTTGAAGAACTTACGACCAACAGCAAAACTAAAGATCAGTAAACCGATCAGGAATGCACTATAAACTAATGCCCATAGTACTTCACCGCCACCGAGTAAACTGTCGAATAATTGAGGAACGGTTAATAACTCAGTTAAGCCTTCTCCAAACATGACCTCATCAATCGATTCTTTATAGACTGAATAAGGAATATAACCAATGAAGAATCCAGGTAATGCTGCAAGTGCTGTCATATAACCCAGACCTAAACGTGCATAGGTACGTACTTCACAACCAATCATAAAGACTGCACCCATTGCAAGGAATGGACCACCAACAATATGCCCCCAATAAAGACCATATTCATCACCTGATGCCAATGGCATTTCGCCTGCACCTGATAACCAAACAATCATTAGGAAGATATTGAATGTAACAATAGCGACCATAAAACCTTGTAATGGAGCCATACTACGGAACATACGGAAGGTACACTCAGGCATACCTGCATTACAATATTTCTCTTTATTGATAATGACAGATTCAGGTGCCATAACGGAACATTCAGTACCAAAACCAGACTTTGCAATACCAAAACCTAAAACTAGACCTGGAATCAAAAATCCTAAGGTGCCCCAGATTCCTAAATTGCTGATTGAACCTGCAAATGCATCGGTGAAAATAGCGAAGTAAAGTGGAACAGCTAAGAAAAGAATAAGAATACTATTCAAGACAAAACGAAGTGGATCTTTTAATGGAACATAGTCAGGATCATAACCTGGGTTAGTATGGTCTTTACTATCATGCACTAACCTTGCAACAGGCTTGGTTTCTTGATGACGAAAATAACCACCTAGCTCCAGTTTTAAAGAAATTTTGAAGGCAATAAAAGCAAAAGGAATACCACTAAAGAGTACCACCCAAGAGGCAATGCTCATTGCAGGTAATCCACCCATAAAGTGATGCGTAGTACAACCCATCGCTAGACGTGTACCGAACGAGAATAGCATTCCACCGATAAAGGCAAGTAGAATCATACGCCAGTTATAACGCACCCAGCTACGCACATCTTTTTCAATCATGCCAACTAAGCGAGCGCCTGCCAATGCACCAATAATAGTCCAATGAATATTAGGCTCATAAGATCGCGCAACGAGATCAAGACCAAGAATATTCGCCTCAACAGCGGCGTACATTTGAGCAAAACCAGAGGTCACATTGATAAAGCTTGGATCCATATCGGGATTCATCCAAGTGAAGGTGTAGTAGAGAATCTCGGAGAAACCGACAACGAGACCTCCTAGCCAGAACGGCCATTGCTTAACCATTAAATTTTTAAACATAAATAATTCCTGCGGGGTGGAAAGAAAGTGTATTTTTACACAAAGAATCTCACCATGAAGTACACGAAGGGACTTGAAGAAGACAGATAATTTCATTCTCTTCATGATCTTCAGGGTAAAATTTAAGTAGATATTCAATAGGTTGAATTCGCTTTATTGAGGCTTAGTCAAGAACTAGGGATTCAACCTATCAAATTTTTTTAGACAATAAATTATTCGACTTTCATTGTGACTAATTTATTATCATTAATTTGAGTCCATTCATTTAATGATGCATCATAAACTTTAGTGTCTTTATTGCCTGCAATTTCATGCAGTGCAAACCAAGTGAGAGTAGCGAGACTGCCTGTATCAGAATACGAAATGGTTGCTTTTGTTGGATCTAAACCAAGTGCTGAAGCGGTAGCTTTAATTTTATCTGCATTTTGGAATGTTAGGCTGTCATTGTTGAATAAAGTGGTTTCAACAGGCCAATTCTTAGCCGTAGGGATATGCCCTTGGCGTGTGACTATTTTATTTGTTGGGGTCAACCCTAAGTAACCACTAATAGAGCGACTATCAACTAATTGTGTTGCATCACCCATTGCAGTTTTAACATCTTTCATCGTAGCCACAAATGCGGGATTTCCATCTTTGACCTCGTATTTTCCATCGCCTGCTTTACTTTTATCAGTTGAAATATCACGTTTTTCAGAGATCCATTTATATGTACCACCGTTTAAGATAGCAACATTAGCATGACCATAAAATTTCATTGTCCAGTAAAGACGTGTTGCTAACATCACATCTTCGAGGGTTTCGGCATTATCAGTAATAACAACAGCAGTATCATTGCTGACGCCACTTTTTTCCATTAGTTTAATAAACTTATCTTTATCAAGATTCATTGAATGAAGCTTGACACCGTTACTCTCACCACGGGAATGAACCTTTTTCCATTTAACCAATGCGATTTTCTTTTTATCGGTTGTAATATGCCCACCAACGGGTGCTTTAGCAACTGCACCACCCACGCCACAGGGGTTAACTGCTGCTTTTTTAGCTTTTTTCTTAAAACTTTTTGGATTAGTGCGTACATCTAAAATTTGCACTTTATCCAGATTTTTAGATAGCCATTCTGTTTCTACCAGTGGTCCTGGTAATGCTTCCGCATACGTATTGGCAGTAAAAACAACAAGCAATGCTGGGGTAATAGTGTATAAGCAAGCTTTCTTTAGTATGGACATAAATCTCTC
>WGBH01000086.1 GCA_015494435.1 Thiotrichaceae bacterium
AAAGCAACCACTGCAATTAGGCTTTTGCCAAACTCTTTTAGCTCGTATGGTAACAACAAAAACCATGCAAAAGGAAGGCAGACTAAAAGCACAGTAAATAAAGCAGGCAGGATACGCCGAGCGCGTCTTTCATAAAAATTAACAATGGAAAAAGTACCGTGTTGCTGTTCTTGCAATAAAATCGTTGTAATAAGATAACCACTAATAACAAAAAACATATCAACACCGATGTATCCACCACTAATCCATTCAAAACCTGCATGAAACAAAATCACAGGAACCACTGCTAATGCACGTAAACCATCAATTTCTTTTCTATAAATCATGACAATAAAGGGTAGTTCAAAAAAGAATAATTACGAATACTTTTTTACAAAAAAGCGCTTAAGATGAATACCTATTCCTTAATACCGCTAGTCTTAATAAATAACTTTTTAAGAAATAAAACAAAACATATAAAATCGATTCAATACTATACTTTCAAGATGTTATAGTTCAACCACACAAAACAAGACTTGGGAACTTCCAAGTAATAAATACACCCACTATTGCACAAAATTTTTGCTTCTGATTGGATTATCTCAAGAGGCGCATAGTTGTTCTACGCAACGATTGGGAGGATTGAAGCAGGAGTAAGATGGGTAGATTCATTGCTTGGAGGTTCCTTATCAAAAACGAACGATTAAGGAAGGAAGTTCAGTATGTATACGGCAACTAGGCTGGCTCTATTCAGCTTTATTTATAGTATTATTTTTATTGTCTCATTTTCAAGTATGGCAAGCAGTGCAGAGACTCCCTCTGTACGCAAAAGCCTTATTCAATCATCTAATACAAATGCCAATGAAAAATACACCTTTCAATATTGCAACCCTTTAAGAAAAAAGCCTTTTGATAAAAAAAGTAGCAAAAAAAAATTACTAGTTATTGGTGATAGTCAAGCTTGTGATTTTCTCAACGGCATTAAGGAAAATGGATTTTTCCATAATTACCAAATTCGTATGCGCTATATTCCTTATCAATGCCAACCTGTTTTAAGCACTCACCCTTCTTATTTTATTGCACTTAAAGACCGTGCATTATGTGAAAATACAGAAAGAACCGACAATCTTGAACAAGCAAGAGCACAAATAGAAGAAGCTGACTTGATTATTTTTTCGGCCAGATGGAAGATTAAAGCAGCACAAGCACTCTCCCATACCATCCGCCATTTAAAGCTAAAACCTCAGCAAAAAGTTGTTGTCATTGGTAGCAAATCTTTTGGAAAAATATCCATTAGACAATATTTACACATGTCTGATAGAAAACTATTGAGCATTAAAAATAAAATAGATGAGGAAGTTCAAAAGGTTAATTCTATTTTACGCACACGCCTTAGTCCTAGAGCAATTTTCATAGATCAATACAAATTAATCTGTGACTCAGATAATAGCTGCCCTATTTTTACAGGGAATCTTGATCTTATCTCCTATGATGGCTGGCATTTAACACAAGCAGGGGCACGTTATGTTGGGAGTAAAGTGTTCCAAAATAGTCCGCTAAGCCAAATGTAAAAACCTAGAAATAATATTTCTAGTGGAGGTCCATTCTAGGATGGAGAAACTACCTACCTAGCCTAAGCTAGGTCTCCTCTCGCTTAAAATCACACTCACATCAATCACGAGATTATGCTTTTCTAAAGCCTATGACCACAGAAAATAAAAGAAACACATTACGCATTCAGTTACAGCAACGGCGCAGTTCACTATCAAAAAAGCAACAAACAGATTATTCAAAGAAAATTTGTCAACAAGTCATCCAATCTAATTGTTTCCAAAAGGCTCAGAGTATTGCTTTTTATACCCCTGTAAAAGGCGAGGCAAGCCCTCTTCCCTTACAACAAATGGCAAACAAATCCTTTTATTTACCTGTGCTTTCATCGCAACAAGCATTCCATTTAATCTTTGTAAAAATTGATAAAAATACTCGCTATAAAAATAATAAATACGCTATCCCTGAGCCTATTTATAATACTGAAGATATTATTGCAGCAGAAAATTTAGATTTAATCATTATGCCATTAGTGGCTATGGATAGAACAGGGAATAGATTAGGCATGGGAGGCGGTTATTATGATCGTAGTCTCGCCTTTAAAAAAGAGGCAAAGACAAACGCTCCGCAACTATTGGGTTTTGCTTATGATTTTCAGCTTGTGGATCAACTAATAGCTCAAGCATGGGATGTACCTTTGGATTTTATCGCAACCAATAAAGAATTTATTTGTTTGTGAGAAATATTCATACATAAGAACGGGGAATAAATTCCCCGTTCTGTGTTCCCAAATAAATTTAGGAACGAGTGAATTCCCATTCTAAAACCAGGGAAAATTAGCGCCCCCTTCCTAAGTACTTTGAATCACAATATTCGGAAATTTAGTGCTGTAGTCTTTCTTTTGAGAAGCTAAACGTGATGCCATTGAGCGCGAAATATCTTTATACAATTCTGCAATTTTTCCATCAGGATCAGAAGCAACGGAAGGATAACCACTGTCTGCTTGCTCTCGAATGCTTATATCTAATGGCAATGCACCAAGATAATCCACATCGGCTTCATTCGCCATACGCTTTCCACCACCTTCACCGAAGATATGCTCTGCATGACCACATTGGCTACAAATATGAATACTCATATTCTCAACCACACCTAATACGGGTACTTCAACTTTTTGAAACATTTTTAATCCCTTACGCGCATCAAGCAAGGCAATATCTTGTGGTGTAGTAACGATAACCGCACCACTAACAGGGATTTTTTGAGATAGAGTAAGTTGTGTATCCCCAGTTCCAGGTGGTAAATCAACGATAAGATAATCTAACTCGCCCCAGTTGGTATCATTGAGAAGTTGCTCTAATGCTTGCGTTACCATAGGGCCACGCCAAATCATAGGCGTATCTTCTTCTACTAAAAAACCAATCGACATTGCCTTTAAACCATAATTCTCCATCGGTTCAAGGGTATGACCATCTTTAGATTCTGGACTTCTACCCGACATACCTAACATACGTGGCTGACTAGGACCATAAATATCCGCATCCAAAATACCAACGCTTGCCCCGTCAGCGGCCAATGCTAATGCTAAATTAATTGATGTAGTTGATTTACCCACACCTCCTTTTCCCGAAGCAACGGCAATAATATTCTTAATCCCTTCAACACGCTTTAAATTAGTTTGTACTTTATGCGCACTAATGCGTTGCTCAACGGTCACCTCTACCTCATTAATCGCATCATCTTCTTCTAACATTGCTTTAACTTTTGCAGCTAATTCATCACGATACGATCCCGCAGGATAGCCTAACTCAATACGAACAAAAACCTTTCCCTGTTTAATATCAACGGACTTAATACTATTGGCTGATACTAAATCCTGTTCTAAATATTTATCCTTAACTTCTCTTAATAAGGCATCAATGCTCTCGCGTGATAATTCTGACATGCTTTATGTCTCCGTAAAATTTATTAAATATTTCATGCACGTTCCTAAGGACTAAAAATTCAATAACACATGAATCCGTCCTAAACACCGCTCGATAATAGAAGAGCAACTATTAACTAACAATAGCCCTAAATCAATATAACCTACTAATTAAGTCGGATACCCTTGTGTTCTTGATCAAAAATAGCATTATCTTAAGGTTAAGCCATGCATCATCAAGGGCTATAAATAATAAAGTTAAAATAACAAGTTAAAAATAGGTTACAATGGGGTATTACTGACGGGCTGATTGATCAGGGACAAACTAATGAATAAAAAAATTATAATTTCCATTTTTTCTTTAATCTTAATACTTAGCGCCTGTGGAGGTGGCGGTGATGGTGACTCCATCAAACAAGAACCTACTGCAAAAAGTTATTACCAACTGCGTAAGACAAGCAATAGTGATGCACTTGAAGCAAGTATTAAAAAATTAATGTTGGAAACCTATGGCAAAATTACGCCTATTATTATGTACGTTGACGCTGCGGCAATTAAATCATCGGATACTGTCGATTATTCCACAACCAACACACAGGAAAATGCCGTTGATGAGGCAGATCGTTTAAAAAATAATAGTTCTTATCTCTACGTTGCCTCCTCAAGAAAACCTTCTATTAAGGTGTATTCCATTGCCAATGGAGAGACTGAAGTAACAGATACAGTACGGGTTAATACCAAAAATGATGCCCCTATTTCGGGACTATATCTTACGGATAATCAATTAATTGCTCTTTCAGGAAATAATAATCAGCAGTATTTTTCTAAAGAATGGTTTAATCCAGAATTTTGGAGTGATCGCTCTACTCGGCTTGATTTTTTTGAAACCCAAAATGGAAAACTTGCTAATAGCTATAATATCGAGCTTGACGGACAACTGATTAGTAGTCGTAGAATTGGCGCTACCCTCTATCTCGTCACACGGCATACACCTACACTCAATGGACTGATTTTACATCCTGAAAATGAACAACAAGTTGCTACCAATCGAGCCTTAATTGAAGCCGCAACACTGTCAGATTTTTTACCCGATTACGCTATCAATGGTATTAATAAAGGTGATATTTTAAGCGCATCCAGTTGTTTTACTAATGAATACCCTGATAATTCAAACTCTCAAGCTAGTATTATCAATATTGTTGCCATTGATACTAATAACAATAATTCAAAACCCACGGGAACTTGCTTTGTTGGCAATACCGAGGCACTGTATGTCTCTGCTAAATCACTTTATCTCGCCACCACCCAAACGCATTACCAAGGTGGCAACAACCTCGCTATTTATCAATCAGCAGCAACCACAGACATTCATAAATTTTCATTAAAAGCAGGCGATATCAGCTACAAAGGCTCAGCAGAAGTAGCAGGACATCTAGGCTGGAAACAAGAATTAAAATCCTTCCGTATGGGAGAATTTGGCAAAGATCACGATGTATTAGGTGTAATCACCTACACAGGAGACCAAGCAAACACCCTCGCCTCTCCTGCAAAGCTCTTCACCTTAAAAGAAGATGAGAGCAAAGCCAATAGCCTAAAAATATTAGCACAACTCCCGAATGATAAGCATCCTGAAGCATTAGGCAAAGCAGGTGAACAAATCTATACCACTCGTTTTTTAGGCGATAAAGCTTATTTAGTCACCTTCAGAACCACCGACCCACTCTATATTTTAGATCTATCAGACCCTGCTGACCCTTTTATTGCAGGTGAATTAAAAATGAATGGCTACTCCGACTATTTGCATCCTGTCAGTGAAAATTTTGTATTAGGCATAGGAAAAGATGCAATACCTGCCAGCACAGGAACAGGTGATCCTAGAGGTGCTTGGTACCAAGGCGTAAAACTCTCATTAATTGATGTCAGCGACCCTGCCAATCCCTATGAACGCAATCAACTTGTTATCGGTAAACGAGGCAGTAATACTGCCGTTTCCACTACTCACCATGCCTTTACCTCTCTACTACAAACCAATCGTGATATGCGTGTTGCACTACCTATTAGCGTACATGCAAATAAAACTTCCTCAGAAAACGAAACCGTCAGCACCTACCATCAATGGCAATACGATGCCTTATTTCGCTATGACATCAACACCGTAACAGGCGAACTATACCAACTTGAAAATATTAAAATAACAGATGAACCAATCAATAATTATAACGCAGAATGGCAAAATGACCGCTCTGCCATTATTGGTGACAAAGTATACTACTTACACGGTGATACGCTTTATTCACGGGATTGGTAACAATAAGCACTATGGTATAGTCAAAATCTACCCGTTCACTTTAGCTTCAGTGCATAAAATGCACCCTACTTGGATTGGCTAGAGAAAAGTGATGACATGTTGTCGGCTGGCGATGCGCGGATAGATTACACTTGAATTTTAGCTTCGTGCAATGCGCATCTTAGCCGACCTACCGCGCTACTGGTCGGCTCCGTAAACTCCTCCGACCCTACATGGCTTTATTCACTCGATTGGTAAGACTCAGAAGGAATCCAATTTATCTGAGAGACTTAATAAACTGAAACATATCCTCCAATGAGGAAGCCGAAAAGATATAGCGCATCGCTTCTTCTATCTGTTTTTCTTCCATTGCAAAAACACAATCTAACTGTTCTTGGCTTAAAGCAGAAAATTTAGTCTCTAATAAAAAAACAAGACTTTTCGCTTTACCTTCTGCTTCGCCTTCTGCTTTGCCTTCTGCTTTACCTTCTGCTTTACCTTCTGCTTTGCCTTTTGCTTTGCCTTTTGCTTCAGCCTCGGCGTACCAGCTTTGTATTGTTTCTGCTAACATACTATTTACTCCTTCTAAGCTACTAATCTCAGGAAATATTGCATCGGGTTGTTGTTTTGGTAGTGCTATTTCCGTTAACCAGAGCGCAAACGCACGATTCAACGATTCCTGTTCTGGCATATTAAGCCAATCGATAAGAT
>WGBH01000087.1 GCA_015494435.1 Thiotrichaceae bacterium
AGAGCCTATACTTCCAGAAAGGACATTTTTAACAAAGCTTTTTACATCATCACGTAAAATACGATTTTTTCGACCTGACCCTGACAAACGCCCTAAATCAACCCCTAATTCACGCGCAAATTTACGCACAGAGGGGCTTGCATACGCCTTGCTAAAGCTTATTTCATCTATGTTTATGGTAGGTGATGATTTTGTGATCGGGGCAGTTGCAACGGATGTGTCTGCAATAGAAGGGGCTGATGATTGCGTTGGCTCCGCTATTATCTCGGTTATTATTGGTTTTTCTTCTAACTTCTCGGAATCAGCCTCTATTGATGGTGTTGTTTCTTCTAACATTAGAATGACACTACCTTGAGAGACTTTATCGCCCATGGAAATTTTCATTTCTTTGACAATACCAGATGAACTACTAGGGATTTCCATTGAAGCTTTATCAGATTCCACCGTAATCAACGAATCTTCTACTGCTATTTGATCGCCCACTGAAACTAATATTTCTGTAATTTCTACACTATCAAAATCACCAATATCAGGGACTCTAATTTCTTTTAGACTCATATCGTTTATGCCTGTAACGGATTAGTTTTTTCAGTATCAATATTATATTTTGCAATCGCATCTGCCACTTTTGCCGTTGCAATCATGCCTTCATCTGCTAATGCTTTTAATGTAGCAACAATAATATAATAACGATTCACTTCAAAATGTTTGCGTAATTCAGCACGAGTATCACTACGCCCAAAGCCATCCGTTCCAAGGGTGATGTAACTATTAGGAATCCACTTGCGAATTTGCTCAGGATATTGCTTTACATAATCAGTGGCAGCGATAGTGGGTCCACGACGTTTTTTCAATTGTTGTACAATAAATGGCTTTTTTGCTTTTTCTAATGGATGCAAACGATTCCAGCGCTCTACCTCCTCGGCTTCACGCGCTAACTCGTTAAAACTAGTACAACTCCAAATATCCGCATCAACACCCCAATCACTAGTGAGTAAGTCAGCAGCAAAAATGACCTCACGTAAAATCGTTCCTGACCCCATTAGTTGAACTTTCTTCTTCTTTTTACCACCATTTCTGAGTAAATACATACCTTTGACAATATGCTCTTCAACTCCTTTTGGCATTGCAGGTTGGGTATAATTCTCGTTCATGCTGGTGAGATAATAGTAAATATCTTCTTGATTAGCGTACATGCGTTGTAAGCCATTATGCACAATCACAGCCATTTCATAAGCGTAGGTTGGATCATAAGAAAGACAGTTAGGAATCAATCCTGCTTGTACCATACTATGACCGTCTTGATGCTGTAGACCTTCGCCTGCAAGGGTAGTACGTCCAGCGGTTGCTCCAATTAAAAATCCTCGTGAACGGCAATCTCCCGCAGCCCATGCTAAATCACCAATACGTTGAAAACCGAACATGGAGTAATAAACATAAAAAGGTACCATATTGATATTATGGGTGCTATAGGCAGTGGCAGCGGCAATCCATGAGGAAAATGCACCTGCTTCATTAATACCTTCTTCAAGTATTTGTCCGCTTTTATCTTCTTTATAGAACATCACCTGTTCTTTATCCTGAGGCTCATAAAGTTGCCCCACAGAAGAAAAAATACCTAATTGACGGAACATCCCTTCCATACCAAAGGTTCTTGCTTCATCAGGCACAATGGGGACAACATTTTTACCCATTTTCTTATCACGCGTTAATAAAGTCAGCAAACGCACAAAGGCCATTGTAGTGGACATCTCTTTATCGCCCGAACCTTTGAGCAAGCTATCAAAAATAGATAAAGGGGGTATTTCAAGTGGTGCGGCTAATGTTTTTCGTACAGGAATTGAACCACCTAATTTTGCACGCTGTTGATGCATATATTTATATTCAGGACTATTTTCATCAGGGCGATAATAGGTGCAAGATGCCGCCTCTTCATCCGTAAGTGGGATATTGAAACGATTTTTAAACGCTACCATTTCATCTTCGCTCAGTTTTTTCTGTGAATGGGTACGATTTTGCCCTTCACCTGCTGAACCCATGCCATAGCCTTTGACGGTATGCGCTAAAATAACAGTTGGCTGGTTTTTATGATTCACCGCTGCATCATAGGCG
>WGBH01000088.1 GCA_015494435.1 Thiotrichaceae bacterium
TTCTTAGTGTATTCGGTCTTAGTTTTAACATTTAAAAATCCATTTTTAAGCATTATAAATAAAATCTCTTATAATACTTCTTCCCTTAATAAACACGTCGCCTCAATCCATGAGCTCTGTCTATTCTATACTGACGATAAACGGTAGTACTGCGATTTATGTAATATTATTCTAAGACTATTGTGCCTAATTTAATTAATTAGTCATTTGAAAGAAGACTACAAAACTATCAATTACTCAGCTCTTCTTTTTATACAAGATTGTATAAGATGACTCCATTTTCAAATACTTTTATTATGCTTTTGCGTCGCAGACACCTAACAGTATGTTTTGCAGGACTATCGTCCCATCAAACAATATTATCTGGATTCCAGATAATATTCACTCTATTTTTAAAAAAAAGACAGACTCCATTGTTACAACACTCAAAAAGCTTACTGTTTGTCTTGAGATTTATTATCTTGGAGCTTATTCCAAGATGATTTTTTCTTGTTCCCAAATTTCTATTTAGGAACAAGACGAAAAAATTGGCATCCTTCATATATCTAAAAAGTAGTTTACACTTTTTCCACCAGGTTATTGCGAGGAGCTTTCTGAATTTATTTACAAACGACGAAGCAATCTCTTTAAGTTATAAGCTAAAAAATCGCTTCGTCGTTGATTCGCTACGCCAATCAAGCTCCTCGCAATAACGTGATATTTTAGAGTAAAGGTAACGTAACGACTAAGGTGTTAACTGGGGAATGAAGGATGCCAAAAATTATTAGACTTTCCAAAAATAGGGCGGGTTGTACCAGAGCTAGAAGATCTGACAATTAGAGAGCTGTTGAAAGGCAATTACAGAATAATTTATAAAATTGAAGTTGGTATTATATCTGTACTTACAGTGCGTCATGGTCAGCAAATATTGCCTATTGAAGAGCTTCAGGTTAAATAACTATGTATAATTTATATCAAAAATGTCTTTACCTATCCTGTATATTAGTGAAACCAATTGAAAAGGAAAAGTAAGATGAATAATAGAAGAAAATTTATAAAATCAAGTTTAACCACTCTCATTGCGGGTACAGCGAGTTATGCAGGATTACTTCATGCTAAGGAGGCTGCTACAACAAAAGAGACAACGAAATTACCATCATTAGCGGGTCTGGTTTATACGAAAGATAATCAGGGAAAATGGAAAGGTAAGGCGAAAAGTCACGCGCCTTTGGTCGAAATTAAAGATAAAAAAATCACCATAACAACCGATCATGGCATGAGCAAAAAGCATTATATTGTACGTCATACCTTAGTCACAGAGGCTGGCGAAGTGGTGGGTGAGAAAACTTTTTCATTTGAAGATGAAGAGGCGAAGTCTACTTTTGAGCTTCCAAAAGGGCAAACCAGACTGTATGCCACCAGTTTTTGTAATAAGCATGATCTCTGGTTAACGGTAGTAATGGTATAAAACATACACAGTCTGATATCTGTGGATAAGTCTGTGGATAGAAGTAAAAAAATAGCTTTAAATATTTGTCTTTATTGGAATAATTAGGGATAAAAAAAAATAGCTTTACTTTTATTATCCCTATATTTATCAATAGGTTATCGTCTTTGCTTGTATTTGGATTTTAGGCAGAAATGACAAACTAAAAAAGCATTGATGGCGTTGTGTATAAACGGGCTAATAATCCCTATATATAGTACCCTGATCAGTATCTAAACAGGTCAGGGCGTAGGATTTTGCCGATGAACGGTGTAGAAGTAAAGTGTTATTTACAATTCTTTTATACCGCTAATTAATTCATTGGTTGCCACAGCCCCATCCCCGTATAACATACGTGTGTTATCAGCAAAGAATAATTGATTTTCGATACCTGAGAATCCTGTGCCTTTACCGCGTTTAATCACAATCGTATTTTTTGCGTAATCTGCATTGAGAATTGGCATACCATAAATAGGACTATTCGTGTCGGTACGGGCGGCAGGATTTACCACATCATTTGCACCAATCACCAATGAAACATCAGCGGTTGCAAATTCTTCATTGATTTCATCCAAATCATAGATAATGTCATACGGTACGCCTGCTTCGGCGAGTAGCACATTCATATGCCCTGGCATCCGTCCTGCAACGGGATGGATGGCAAATTTCACTGTTACCCCTCGTTCTTGAAGTAGCTTGGTCATTTCCCAAACTTTATGTTGTGCTTGAGCAACTGCCATACCATAACCTGGTATGATAATGACTTTTTCGGCAAATGCCATCATGACGGCAACATCACTGGCTTCAATTTCTTTCATCGAGCCTGTTACTGCTTCTGCGTCGCCTGTACCACCCTCACCAAAGTTGCTAAATAAGACATTAGTAATGGGACGATTCATTGCCTTTGCCATCAATTGTGTCAATAATGTACCCGCCGAACCGACCACAATACCTGCAATCATCATGGCAGGATTAGCCAGTACATAGCCTTCAAAACCAACCGCCAAACCTGTGAAAGCATTGTACAAGGAAATCACGACAGGCATATCCGCACCACCAATAGGGATGGTCATCATAATGCCAAAGGCAAGTGCTAGCACAAAGAAGAAAACCAAAAGCCCCATACTGTAATCAGCGCCACTAAAGGAGAGATGTAAACCGATCATAATCGTTGTTAGGAAAACGGCTAGATTAATCCATTGTTGGTTTTTAAAGCGATAAACTTTCCACATAATCCCTTGTAATTTTGCAAAGGCTATCATGGATCCAGAAAATGAAATCGCACCAATTAATGCGCCTAACACGGCTAACGCTTGATGAGTTACGCCATGACTACTGTCATTTTGTATTAAGACCACTGCAGCAATAGCGGCGGCGGCACCGCCTCCCATGCCGTTATACAGTGCAATCATTTGTGGCATATCGGTCATCGCAACTTTCTTGCCCGTTATCCATGCTATCGTACCACCAATAGCAATTGCCAACGTCATCCAAAAATAATTGTGGTGAATATCCTGATGCAAATAGGTAATGATCGTTGCCAGTACCATGCCAACACCCGCCCAAATAATACCGCGACGTGCGGTGACAGGAGAGCTCATTTGCTTTAAGCCTAAAATAAAAAGGATCGCGGCAATAAAATAAGAGCCATCAACAATAATATTCATTATTTCTTACCTCTACTGCTTTTAAACATTTCCAGCATACGTTCAGTGACCACATAGCCACCAACTGCATTACCTGCGGCAAGAATGACGGCAATAAAACCAACAAAGGTTTGTATGCCTGTTTCTGCGTTTCCCATTACTACCATTGCGCCGACTAATACAATACCGTGGACAAAATTAGAGCCAGACATTAACGGCGTATGCAAAATAACAGGTACCTTAGAGATAATCTCATAGCCCGTAAAAGCGGCTAACATAAAGATATAAAGTGCGATAAAACCTTCCATTAGGAGACTCCTTTTGTTTCTTTGGCTAATAATTCACGCGTTGCTTGATGTTTGACCTCGCCCTTATGCGTGAGAAGTGCACCTGCAATCACCTCATCCTCAAAATCAGGGGAAAATTCACCCTCATCATTAAACATCGGAGCAATAAAATTAAATAAATTCTTAGCGTACATTTCACTGGCATGCGCTGCGACTTGACTGGAAACATTCAAAGGCGCATGAATAATCACATCATTATCAGTGACAATGGTTTCATTGGGTTTTGTTAGCGTACAGTTACCACCGCCTTCTGCGGCTAAATCAATAATAACGGCACCTGATTTCATGCCTTCTATTGTTGATTCTGGAATAATTTTAGGCGCAGGGCGACCGGGAACGGCGGCGGTTGTAATTAAAACATCCGCCTGTGCAATGTAGGATGCTAATTCTTGTTGCTGTTGCTTTTTCTCATCATCAGTCAACTCACGTGCATAACCGCCCTCACCTGTGGCAGAAATTTTAAGTTCTATCGCCCTTGCGCCTAAGGATTGAATTTGCTCAACCGTTTCAGGACGCACATCATACGCTTCAACAATCGCTCCTAAACGCTTAGCAGTGGCAATCGCTTGCAAACCTGCCACTCCAACGCCAATAACAATCACTTTAGAAGGACGAATTGTACCTGCTGCGGTGGTCAACATCGGAAAAAAGCGAGATGAAAGATCAGCGCCCATAATCGCAGCCTTATAACCTGCAACCGCTGCCTGTGATGACAATACATCCATTGATTGTGCGCGAGAAATACGTGGTACTAACTCCATTGCATAACTTGTAATCTTTTTTTCTTGAAGCTTTTTCACTAAATCAAGATGATTATGCGCTTGAATCGTGGCTAATAAGGTGCAACCCTCTGGCATCGCATCCACTTCATCTACGCTAGGGGCTTGTACGCGAAAAATAATATCCGACTGTTGCATCAATGCCGTTGCTGAATCAATAATAGTCGCTCCTTTAAACAGAGCATCAGGAATATAAGCACCCGTTCCCGCGCCTGATTCAACGAGAACCTCAATACCTAATTTATTTAAACGAGTAATAACACCCGGTTCCATCGCAACACGGCGTTCGCCTTCTGCATTCTCTTTGGGAACCCCTATTTTAATTGGCATATCTATAAATTCTCCATTCGTTATTTTAGGGATGATTTTTGATGACCCCGAACTCTAACAGAGGCATGAGAAAAAAGGGAATATTTTATATCGCTAATGTTATTTCAAACAATACACTGCATGTTATAGTTCTATCTGCTATGAAAAAATTAATTTATGATGGATTTCTTATCACCCATTGGCTATCTTTAAGAAAATTTAAATATAAAACAAACAATTATGATGCGTATTATTACCGCCAATACGAATGGCATTCGAGCTGCTGCTCGCAAAGGATTTTTCGACTGGCTACCCACTCAAAATGCCGATGTCGTTTGTATTCAAGAAACAAAAGCACAAGTCCATCAATTAGATGATCCCATCTTTCACCCCGAAGGAATGCATTGCTATTATCACGATGCGAAAAAAAAAAGGCTATAGTGGGGTGGCTTTATACTGCAAATACAAGCCTGATGCTGTCATTATGGGCATGGGACATAAAGAATTTGATGCTGAGGGACGCTATATTGAAGCACAGTTTGGAAAATTAAGCGTCATCTCTTTATATATGCCCTCTGGCTCAACAAAAGAAGCGCGTCAGCAGGTGAAATTTCGTTGTATGGATTTCTTTATGCAGAAAATGCGCGAAATGAAAGCCTCAGGACGAGATTATATTATTGCAGGTGACTGGAATATTGCGCATAAAAAGGCAGACTTAAAAAATTGGAAAGGCAATTTGAAAAACTCAGGTTTTCTACCTGAAGAACGCGCTTGGTTAGATACATTATTCGATGAAGTAGGCTTTGTAGATGCCTTTCGTGAAATAGAGCAACAAGAGCATCTCTATACTTGGTGGTCTTTTCGTGGGCAAGCTTACAATAACAACACAGGCTGGCGAATTGATTATCAAATACTATCGCCTTCGCTCAAAGGCACGGTTTTAAGCACAAGTATTTATAAAACTGAACGATTTTCAGATCACGCACCTCTAATCATTGATTATGATTATAAGGATATAAATAAATGAAATTAGATGACAACCCTATAGAGCGAACACAAAGCTGGTTAGAAACCATTGAGAGCTTTGCCCATCCTCGCGTCGTGACCATGCTTTTTCTTGGATTTTCAGCAGGCATTCCCATTTTACTAATTTTTTCATCCTTAGGATTATGGTTACGAGAAGCAGGCGTTGAACGCTCAGCAGTAACCTTTTTTAGTTGGGCCGCTTTAGGTTATTCGTTTAAATTTGTCTGGGCACCTCTGATTGATAAATTACCCATTCCTTTTTTAACACAATGGTTAGGGCGACGACGCAGTTGGATATTACTAGCACAATGTTCCATTATGATTGCGATTTTATGGATGGGCATGACCAACCCATTAGAAAGCGAAAATAGCCTCACCATGATGGCATTAGCGGCGGTACTGTTGGGCTTTTCTTCTGCAACACAAGATATCGTGATTGATGCCTATCGGATTGAATCAGCCGAGAGTGATTTACAAGCAATGATGTCATCGACCTATATTGCAGGTTATCGTATTGGCATGTTAGTGGCAGGGGCTGGGGCATTATATCTAGCCAGTTATTTTGGATCAGATAAAGGAGATTATAGCTATACTGCATGGCGTTGGACTTATGTGATTATGTCATCCGTAATGCTAGTAGGTGTAGCCACAACCTTTTTAATACCTGAGCCAATAAGGCAACGCGAAGATAACGCAAAATATGATGCCTCAGAATATTTACGTTTTTTACTGTTATTTACTCTCGCTGTATTAGCTTTTATCGCCACTTTTTATTTTAGTGCAGAAACGGTTAAAGCCAGCAAGAAATCCTTGACAGAAGCCTTTTTAAATAAGCATTTAGCCAGCTTTATTGTTGAAACATTACGTCTAGCAACAGCGGTAATGATGGCAGCTATCGTCTCCAAATTAGTGATTTTGTCAGGTATGGTACGTCAATCGATGGTGGACGAAACCTATATTGAACCTGTTAAAGATTTCTTTAGCCGTTATGGTATGCGCTTAGCATGGTTATTATTAGCATTAATTGGTTTATACCGTATTTCTGATATTGTACTGGGTGTGATTGCTAATGTTTTTTATCAAGATCTCGGCTTTACTAAAATAGAAATTGCCAATGTCGTCAAAACCTTCGGTTTATTTATGACTCTTGCAGGTGGTTTTTTAGGGGGGCTATTATCGGTACGTTTTGGTGTTATAAAAATACTCTTTTTAGGAGCCGCCTTATCCGCAGGAACTAATATCTTATTTATGCTATTAGCCAATGCAGGGCATGATCTAAATATGCTCTATCTTGTTATATCCGCTGATAACCTCTCCGCAGGTTTAGCCAGTGCTGCTTTTATCGCTTTTTTATCTAAATTGACAAATATCTCATTTACTGCAACACAATATGCTATTTTTAGCTCCCTAATGACATTATTACCTAAAATACTCGGTGGCTACTCAGGTTCAATGGTCGATAGCATGGGGTATCCTAATTTCTTTATACTCACAGCTATCTTAGGTGTCCCCGTGTTAGTATTAATTTTAATCGCAGGAAAACGTTTTAAATGATAACGAAACTACAACAACTGATACAGGGAAAATTCTTTTGGATAGCCCTTATATTACTCGGTATTGCACTCGAAGCTGTTGCATTCTTCTATCAATACATAATGGACGAACCTCCCTGTATATTATGTATTCATTTTAGACTACTCGTTGTTGCTTTGATTGTTTTTTCATTATTAGGACTTTTTCTTAGATCCTTTAAAAGTGCGAATATCATTCTATCTAGCATACTTTTATTAACCTTTATTGGTATGTTAGAACGTTCCTATCAATTATTAGGAACAGAACGTGGCTTTATTCAAGGTGAATGCGCCGCAACCTTAAACTTTCCTGATTGGATCGCCGTTGATAAATGGATGCCCTCTTTTTTTGAACCTTGGACATCTTGCGGTTACACACCTAAATTATTCTTTAATATTACAATGGCAGAAGCCTTAACCGTGTTTTCTATCGTAATGGTTTTATTTGCAATAGCGATGCTAATAGCCAGCAGTTCTCGTAGATAGAATAGATTATTTATCACACCCAAATTCCTAGTCGGACTAAATTAGGATTGAGAGTTTAAAGAAAACCTATCGAAATCATGGTATTTCATTGAGTGTGATTCAAACTGCGAGGAAATCTAAAATTCTCTGAAATTTAGTAAAATATTGACTGCTAACTCTTTGATTAAAAC
>WGBH01000089.1 GCA_015494435.1 Thiotrichaceae bacterium
AGCTAATACTGCAAACCTTATTACACAAAAAACATTAATTGAAGATAATTCAATTCGTTTATACGAAATACTTATTCAAAGTGATAATTTAAATACTAAATTAAAAAAAATAAAATCATTATTAAAAAAAATTAAAAATGTTGACTTTAAACAAGAATTAAAAAGTGAGCTTCACATAACCATTAATCATCTTTGGCATTTACTCGCCATAATATTAGTTTTTTTTACCCCCTTAGCGTTTGTATTATCAAGTCGTCTCAATCATTCTAAGGCGTTAAATGACGGTGTAGAACAACACCAAGGCATTATTTTAATTACCTTAGCGGTTTTTCTAGGCTATTTTACGTTGGGTTTTGGACTGATGTATGGCAATACGAATGGAGGTTGGATAGGAATGTCCTACTATTTAATTAGTGCCCCTAAAACAACCTCTGCTTTACAACTGGGTATTTCATTAACCGAATTCGTATTATTCCAAATTGGTTTTATTATGCTCGCTGCTATGATTGTTTACAACACTGTCGGGCGACAACTTTCTAGTTTAGGTCATCTATTACTCGCTTTATTTGTTGCCTCAATTCTTATTCCAATCTTCGGACATTGGAATTGGGCAGGGTCTTTTATGGTTGACAATAAGGGCTGGCTTGAGAAGAGTGGATTTATCGATCAAAGTGGAGCTGTTGTAATCAATACTGTCTCAGCACTATTTGCTCTTTTTATTGTTATAAGACTTAGCAAATCACACCCTCCACCAACAATTGTTAAAGAGGATAACCCTAGCTATTCAAGTGGATCAGTATTACTCTTATGGTTAGCTTGGCTGGGTTTTACAACAGGTCGTTTATCTATTGCCGACGAACAAATTGCTGCAGTGATGCTCAATGTTGGTTTAGCTAGTTCTACAGGAGGGCTTATTGCTTATTTTCAGGATAGTCTTTTTTATTCTCAAAGAAGTAATATAGCACAAGGACTAGGTGGTTTTGTAACGGGTTTAGTTGCTATTGCAGCTTGTGCTCAAAATGTTACTTATTTAGAGGCGATTGTCATCGGTGCAAGTGCAGGTCTTTTACAAAATACAAGCTATCGTTTTCTATTACGATACGTTTTATATCTTCGATGGCAAAGAAAAACAGCATCTTTAGTCGCTATTCATGGAACAGGGGGGATTTGGGGGGCAGTTTGTGTCGGCTTATTTACCACAGATGGTGACTTTAATTCACCTGATATAAACCAATTGATGATACAGCTTATAGGTGTCGGAGTTGCTATTTTATATAGCTTTTTTATGACGAGGTTTGTTATCTTTTTCTTAAAGCCTAATAAAAAATCTCAACAAGTTGCCTTATGATTTCATCTGTTTTTTGTTATTTTTTAGTTTTCTGTCTCTTTTTTTTTCCATATCAAGGATTTGCTTCTCCTACTTTAAATCTAGGAGAAATCCCTGTTATACGGCTGCATACTGATCAATTAACGCCTTTACAGATTGGATTAGCTCTAGGCCGTCAAACTAAAGCACTCTTTCCTAATATAAAAGAACAATATGATGCTTATCTTGCAGCACATTTTCCCCCTTCTTTATATGCTCAATTACAAGAGAAGATTCTACCTAGCTTGCTGCAACAGCTAGATCCTGCTTATCAAGAAGAATTAAACGGTGTTGCTACTGCTTGGTCATTGACACGTACCAATCAGTTAGGGGATGGATTATTATCACTTAACGAGTATCAATTAATCAATTTATTGCCTGATCTTGGTCAATTACCTGGTGGCTCAGGTTTTGGTGTTTTTGGTAAAGCATCAATAGACACTCCCCCCATTATAGGGAGAAACTTAGATTGGAATAGCACGCCTGAACTACGCAGTTTACAAGTGATTACCGTGTATCAAAGTCATCACAATGCAATGGCTAATATTGGATTTGCGGGGATCATTTCTGTTTTAACAGGATTCAATGATCATGGTTTATTTCTTGCTTACTATAAAGCAGTCCCTTATTCATCTTATCAACATGCTCCCCGTTTGTCGCACAACATACACTCTAGTGTTTTTGATCTACGCAAAGTACTTGAAACAAGTCAATCTATCCAACAGGCAGCACGTTATTTATCCAAGCAATCTTATCTTTACAGTCACTCTATTTTAATAAGCGATAAAAAAAGCATACAAGTGCTTGAATATCCTCGTGGAGGGGTTGCTAAATTACGCCGTTGGAATAGTCGCACACAAGTGAATAAAGCTTGGGATAAACCACAACAAATTGCGGTGATAGGATGTCATGTCCTTGCTAGTTTGCCTAATAATTGCAGAGATGTTAAAGAATCGTATCATTGGATTCGGTTACGGCAATTAGCGGTATTTAATGCCACTAACCCTGCTAATGTTCATGCCATCACTGATATTCTTTCTGATACTAAAAACCGCTTATTTGAGATTTTTAATGCATCAACCTTACAATCAATGGTCTATCAGCCTGAAACGGGTAATTTATATCTCTATGCAGCCGTAGCAAATGATACATCATCCAGATCACCTGTTTATCAAACCTATCTTAATATTATTCCAGAAGCATTACGTCACCAAACAACTAATGGAAAAAAGCACCTTACTCTTTGGTTAATTACTAGCTTATTATTCGTGCTCTCTGCTATTGTATTTTGGATTGTTTGGCAGGGTAGAAATTTACATCGAAAATAGGAACTCCCTATGGATAGCCTTACGATAAAAGCAGATCAATTAATAAAAAAATACGCCTTTCGCTCTAGTTTAACGGGGTTTATTCCCATTCCATTGATCGATACATTAGGTTTAATGGGAGTACAACAAGTCATGCTGTACTCGCTAGCTAAGCTTTATGATATTCCTTATTCTAAAGCAAAAGCAAAAACACGAATTGCAGGATTAACCAATGGACTCACAAAAATCGTGGCAACCCCAAGGTTGGGCAGTGCGCTTAAACTGATTCCAGGTATTGGAACATTAGCTGGAGGAGCAAGTATGGGAGTGCTAGGAGGGGCATCAACCTATGCTGTTGGTAAAGTATTTCAACAACACTTTAAAGCAGGAGGAAATCTAGATGATTTTGATCCTGACCTCGCCAAAGAAACCTTCGATATTGAATTTAAAAAAGGCAAAGAACTTTCACGTAAAAAGAAACAATCGTCTGAAAATAGTAAATAGAATAAGTAAGTGTTAATACTATCAACTTTCTGGTTCGCTGACTTTTTTTGCTCTGTAGAAAACTTTTCTAAGTTATCCGTTGAATATGTAAAGTACCAGATTTAAGCAAGGTGAATGGAAATACTTTATCCCCTATTGTTTTGGGAACAAATTTCATCTGCTTTTGCAAACTAAATTGACTCACGATCCCATCACCTTGGACAATTTTACCTTTAACAGCAATCATATCGCCTGCATGGATTACGATGATGTCATCACTTTGTAACTCGCCAATTGTTGTTTCTAGCTCTACGCCTTCGCGCAAAACCCACACCTGTTTAAAATTTTGGTTAGTAGAGTGAGATAATGGAATGTTATTGCTAATATTACCTGCTTGTAAAAGCAATTTACGTGTACCAAAAGAAAATAAAAAAAGTAAAGATGCGGTTAATAATTGTCCTGTTAATAAGGACGCAACAATACCAATGGATTCAAAAACAGTTAAGGGTTTTTTCCGATCAGCCATATCGGAATGACGCATAATATTGACAAAATTATAAGCATTATAACCCAGCAAAGGAATGCTGACTAACGTTGCAATAGGGACATAAAACCATGCTCCTGCGGTTGTCAAAGCCAATGAATACCATGAAACCTGTTGGTAATGGGACAACTCCCCAATATCGTCATAGGTAGCAGGGATTTTTTGTGGTAAGTTTTTAGTATTCTCTTGATCCTCATCTGAACTCAGATTATCAATTACAATACGTTGATTTTTACCCCTATGTTCTTGCCAAACTGCCACCGCCCCACCCATTGCAAGTGGCAATAAAAGAGCTAATTGAATCATTATGAACCTCGTAAACTAAAAATCCTCTTTAAGCATATCATTATTTCTTAGTAAACATGTATTTTCCTCCCACTCAATAACATTTCTTAACATTGATAATACCACTCTCAGGCATATTATCAGTGTAAACTACATCTCATCTACAAGCAATTATCCACCAAGGCATTTTCATTATGACCCTCTTTGTAAAGAAATGTTAAATAAACTTTACTATGTTTATTTTTTAACCATAAAATAAAATCAAGAGGCAAAGAGTTATCAGAGTGAGTTATCTTTGTTATTGATAGCAATTTAATGTGTGAAAATAATGTACAAACAATGGATCATACAAATTATAGGTATTCTTTTAATACTGCTTTTATTATTTTTTAGTATACCGTTTGCTAGCCAATATGTTTCTAATCGTATTGCTAATGATGTTCAAGTGAGTTTAGATAAAAAAGGGCTAACATGGGTAAAGGTGCAGGCAAAAGGAAGAGATATTCGTTTAACGGGCTATACAATGGATCCAAAACAGCATCAACAAGCAGTGGCAATGAGTCGTGCTAATCCATGGGTTAAACGTGTTGATGATCAGATTATCCCACCACAGTTAATTATGCCTTATACCTTAACAATACTATGGGATGGGGAGACGCTTACTATAGAGGGCTATCTAGGAAGTGATCAAGATAAAGCAATAATCGAGCAACAAATTATTAGCCTCTTCGCTGGGAAAAAAATTCAAAAAAAACTAACCATCGCTATCGGAGCACCTCAGAATTGGACAAAACTTACTAGTCAACTCTTAAAGCAAATAAAAACATTCGCCTTAGCTTCTATCCTAATGATAGATGATACGATTTATATTTCAGGAAAAACAAACACCTCAAAAGAAGTAACTGCCTTAAAAGATCGCATTCGTCCTTTTAGTCGTAAAAATAATCTAGAAGGTTATGTTTTTTCAACCCATATTATTGCCCTAGATCAAGCCGCTATTATTTGTCAAGAAACTTTCTCTAAATTACTGAGTGATGACAGTGTTCATTTTAAAACAGGAACTGCAAGCATTGATCCTCGCAGTGATGCTTTGTTAGAAAAATTAGCAGATACCGCTATATTTTGTGCAAACTCAACCATTGTGATTACTGGTTATACCGACAATGTGGGGAATGAGGAAGATAACATTCGCTTAAGTGAGCAACGAGCAAAAGCAGTAAAAGGCAGACTTTTTACACAAGGTGGAATTCCTCTTGAACGTTTAAAAGTGGTTGGAAAAGGATCAAGTAACCCTATTGCAGATAATGAAACAGAAGAGGGGCGGGCAAAAAATCGCCGAATAGAATTTACCGTGGAGGGTATTTAATGTTTTTAGACATACCATTAGCTTATGAGCTTGTTTTAATAATTGCACTAATCGCATTCATTGCATGGCTTACAGGACGAATTTTTTGTAAATCAATGGAACATCAAGAAAAGACACACAATAAATCCCTTGAGACTGAAAAAAAACATTTAGTCTTAGCTTTAAATAAAAAAGACAATGAGCTGCAAAACCTCACCTCAAAATTAAGAAATTACCAACAGGAAATAAATGACTTAACCCATCAACATGATCTCGATGTTGATTGTGCTAATATCTTCAAAAAAGAACAAAAAAGGCAACTAGATGTAACCGCAGAGGAAAAAAAACAGTTAGAAAAAGAAAAAACACATTTAAAGGGCATTATTAGCACTCAAACAGAAGAGATACAAACACTGCAACATGCTGCAGAGGAAAAACAGCATCAATTCAATTTAGAGATCCAAAAAAAGCTCAATGCAATCCATTTACTTAAAGAAGAAAATAGTGCGTTACAACAATCATTTAGTAAACAACAACGTAAAAAAGAGGCGTTAGAAAAACTTAATACAGAAAAAA
>WGBH01000090.1 GCA_015494435.1 Thiotrichaceae bacterium
TTAATAATAAAATGATTACCAGCAAGCCCCTGAGGTCAAGAGTGATGTATTAATACTAAAAATAAAAATATCACCGATCTCGTTCGGTGTTCTTTACCTTCCCCAGTAAGAAACACCACCTTGATTTACCAGCAAGCCCCTGAGACTAAGGTTAAATCTTTAGTCACCCCGCCCTCTAATCTTCCCCCCCCAAAGATTAGGGGGCTTTATTTTTTGTTGCTCTGAATTATCATTCGCAATCCCCTATTACAACAAATTTTATGCTTATAAGTTGTTGCTTTTTAGTGATAAGCGTCACTATTTAGGAACTCCTAATAAAGGAGATTAGCTCCTAACGTGCTACATATTTACCACTTGGCCAACTAGGGGCGGATATTGCCTCACCAAGATTAGCATCAATTAAACGCTCACGTACTTCCAATAAGCGTCCAACCAGTTCAGGTTCTAATTCAGCGTATTCTTCTGGGGCTTCATAGCGATTAACAACGATCCCTAATAATTCAGTAATCGCATTGCCAACTGAATTTTGTGAAATAGTCACGATAATACGTCCTTTTTGATCACGATAGAGAATTTGCTTATAAGCAGGTCGCCAACGAATTTCATTTGCAAATTTTGGATCTAATACAATTTTTTCACGTAAATCACGCGCAACGCGTAAAAATTGGTTACTACCTAGTAATACATCATTAATTTGATCGGAGAAATTGGCATCAGCAGGTATTCTTTCCTCACCTGTTGATACCAAACTAAAGAAGGTTTGATAGAAGTCTAAAAAGCCTCTTAATATTTGCTCATATTCATACCAAAAATACCGATCTTTGAGGCGATTTGCACCACCGATCAATTCCCAACTTGGTAAGCCTTGAGGATAGCCCGTCACTGCCAATGCAGACTCTTCGGCAGGAATTTGTTTTAATAACTGTAAATCCAGCACTTCTAAAAACTCATGATAAACCGAACTTAAACGGCGTAGAAATAAGGTATTATGCCCACTATCAGTTAAATTAACATTATTTGGATTGGCTTTATTTGCTTCTATTAATTTATCATAAGGAAAGACCATAAAATGGTTGTGGATCATACGAATACTAGGAACACCAGGTTTATTCAGTGGCCAAGTAGAATCCAAACTCGCCTCTCCACAGAGTACCAAATGTTTTTCAGGATCAGGATATTTTTCAAACATATAATCACAAATAATCTGTGTCATTTGTGACCATACTTTTTTCTCCTGTCGCCCTAATTGATCACGACGTACAGGACGACCGAGTGGATCTAGAATACGTCTTGAGGTATCGAGAATAATGGAGGTATCAAATTCAGAGCTGTGCCCAATCAACTTACGGTACATTAACCAATCTTCAGGCGTTCTAAACAGTCCGTTCTCTTCGGCTAGATTTTTCAAGTTTGCTGGGCTATTGAAAAACTCTACAGGAGCCATTCCTTCTGGTATGGTTAGCGACATATTAGGACGTGGCGTTGATATTTCACGGGGAGTTAATTTCATAATGACTCATCTTCTTTTTTAATAATGGTTCGACTATAACGCATATAATCTTCATAATAATAGTTTTCAAGTCAAATTTTATAGCAATGGATTTACAATAATGGATATCAATAATCAACTCGATGGTTTAGCACAACGTTTAGCCTCTTTTCTTCCACCCTCAATGGCTGAACTACATCAAGATATGGAACAAAACTTACGTTCTGGACTCGAAAGCGGTTTACGCAAAATGAATTTAGTCAGCCGAGAAGAATTTGATGTGCAAACAGCCGTTTTATTGCGTACCCGCGAAAAGGTGGAAAAATTGGAAAAACAAGTTGAAAAACTTATTATCCATCAAGAATCTTCAAAAATAAAAAAAACCTAAATTAACTCGATGATTATCCATTAAAACCTCTGTATTAAGCCTCTTTTGAGTCCTTCATAGTCTCTTATTAACAATAAAATGATTATATTTAAGATATGAATATCAGTAAAAAATTTTTAATTCTCTTTACGCTTCTCTTTTTATTTACCACTAATATAGCCTTTGCAGATCCGAATGCTGATCTACGTGCTGCTTACCAGCGTAAAGATTATCGCACTGTTTTTCGTATTGCCTCTGAGTTTGCCAAAAAAGGAGATCCTGCGGGAGAATATATTTTAGGGGAGCTATATAGACAAGGGACTGGGGTTAAAAAAAATTTATGGACAGCAGGACAGTGGTATAAAAAAGCAGCTGCTAAAAATCATCCCATTGCAATGTATGCACTTGGCTCTATGT
Organism: Thiotrichaceae bacterium; assembly: GCA_015494435.1. Taxonomy (GTDB): domain Bacteria; phylum Pseudomonadota; class Gammaproteobacteria; order Thiotrichales; family Thiotrichaceae; genus JAGLBW01. The sequence continues at coordinate 2,274 of WGBH01000090.1, forward strand.
ATGCAACAGGACAAGGGGCAAAAAAGAACCCCAAATTAGCCTTTCAGCTCTACAAAAAAGCCGCTGCAAAAGGTCTGCCCGATGCCTACCGTGGTTTAGGAATTATGTATGAAAATGGACATGGCACAAAAAAGAATATGGGTGCAGCGATTCACTGGTATGAAAAAGCGGCTAATAAAGGCATGACAGATGTACAAATCATGTTAAGTGAACGTTTTTTAAATGGTGCTGGGGTGAAACGCAATTTTAACAAAGCCTTTCAATATGCAAAAAAAGCAGAAAAATCAGGTCATCCAGGTGTTAATTATCTACTAGGGCTAATGTATGCAAATGGTCTAGGGACAAAGAAAAATCCCTCTCTTGCCTTTAGAAATATGAAAATAGCCGCAGATAAAAAAGTAATCCTCGCTTATTACAGTTTAGGAGCCATGTATATCAAAGGTGTAGGGGTAAAGAAAAACCCATACCACGCCTTTAACTGGTTTAAAAAAGCGGCGGAAAAAAATATTCCTCTAGCGCAACATAATTTAGGTTTAATGTATTTAGAAGGTCGGGGAACAAAGAAAAATCCATACCATGCCTTTCAATGGTTATCAAAATCAGCCAAAAAAGGCCTACCTGCCTCGATGTTTTTACTCGGTGATTTATACGTTGATGGTATAGGCGTTAGAAAGAACTATGGGCAAGCATTAGCTTGGTATCGAAAAGCAGCAAAAGCAGGTGTGCCACTTGCTATCTACAGTGTTGGGGCTATGTATGCAAATGGTTATGGTGTAAAACGCGATTTCCGCCAAGCGAGAATTTGGTTTCAAAAAGCAGCCAAGAAAAATGTAGCTGTCGCAAAACAAGCATTACAACGTTTAAATGCAGCAAAAAAATAAGAATGTCTTGTTGATTTCAATAAGGTTCATCTATCCAGGGCAATCGCATTAAAATATATTCTATTTATCAAAAGCTTATAAAATAAAGATATTTTTTAAGACTCGTTTAAAAGAGTACAAAAGTTCGATTTGATGTTAAATGTAAGTAATTGTTTCTAACGTGCTTACATTTTTCAATATTTTAATGCGATTGCCCTATTCATCTATCTGGCATCTTTCATACACCAATTTACACTATTTAACTGGTTAACCAGGCTTCAGAGCCTTTTCAGTCTCGCAACCTAGACTAACGGTTCTAGCCGTTCTGAGCGATATTGGCAACTTTTTAGACAGATAGAGCCATCAACAATCAGATTAGGATAGTCGAATTGCGTCCATTATCTCTCCCACACCACCGAAATACGGTTTTCCGTATTCGGCGGTTCGATATCTAAGAACGATTAGCCGTAGTGGTGCATAGAATACACCCTACTTGACTTATATCTCATGTTTTGTCCTGTACAAAGACTTAAAATATAGCAACTTAGAGTTCTAAGGAGGTTACTCTAAAGAGATTACAAAATATCAATGATTTCGTAATTTTTTTGAAAGGTCTGCCCGAGTATTATCGCCTCCGTTAAAAATTTGACAGGAGGTTAAAATGATAAAAATGAATAATCTCAGTCGCCATTATGGTGATTTTAAAGCGGTGGATCAGGTTTCATTTACGATCCAGCGTGGTGAGGTTGTTGGTTTGCTTGGTCATAATGGTGCAGGTAAAACGACAATCATGAAAATGATGACGGGTTTTTTAGAGCCGACATCAGGTAGGATTCAAATTGATGCGTTAGAGATCGGTAAGGATACTGAGCAAATACAACAACGTGTCGGTTATCTTCCTGAGAATTGTCCTGTTTGGTCAGAGATGACGGTGATTGATTATCTGGAGTTTCAGGCGAATTTACACGGTGTTGCTGAAAATCAAATCCAACAAACAGTAGCACGGGCGATTCGTAGAACGGCTTTAAAAGAAAAAGCAACGCAGACAATTCAGACATTGTCACGTGGTTATCGCCAGCGAGTTGGCGTTGCTCAAGCGATTTTACATAATCCCGATATTATTATTTTAGATGAACCAACCAATGGGCTAGATCCTACTCAAATTCGTCAAATGCGAGCCTTGATTGAAGAGTTGGCTCAATCGGCAACGGTTATTATTTCTACCCATATTTTGCAAGAGGTACAGGCAGTTTGTGAACGTGTTTTGATTATGCGACACGGTAAGTTAGTGGTGGATTCCAGTTTAGATGCCTTACAAACAGGGCAGCAATTGCGGCTGAGTTTAAATAACCGTAAAGCCCGTGCTTATTTGAAAAAGATTAAGGGCGTAACGGCGGTTAAGTTACTCGCTAAAAGTGATCAATACGCTCATTATTTGCTCGATGCCGACATTAAATCTGCCCCTGATATTGCTCAGGCTGTTATAAAAAAAGGCGATAAATTGTACGGCTTACAGGCAGAAGTGCGTAATTTAGAGACCTTATTTGCCGAGGTTAATACAGGCACCGATGCCGATGAGATCGCTAACAATAAAAACACTTCTGCTAAAAAGGAGGCGGCTTAAATGAAACCTATTTTGAATGTATTTAACAAAGAATTTAATGCTTTCTTTGCATCACCTGCTGCTTGGTTGTTTCTCGGTGGCTTTTTAATCATTAATCTATTTATCTTATTCTGGGCAGAGGCTTTTTTTGCTCGCAATATTGCGGATATGAAACCCTTGTTTCAATGGATGCCTATCTTATTGATCTTTCTGGTGGCTGCCTTGACCATGCGGAGTTGGTCGGAAGAGCGTCGTTCAGGCACCTTGGAAAATCTACTCACCGCACCGATTTCCACCTTGCAATTAGTATTGGGTAAGTTTTTGGCAAGCTTAGCCTTGATTGCATTAGCCCTAGCACTTACTTTGCCCTTGCCCATTAGCATTTCCTTTTTAGGCTCTTTAGATTGGGGACCTGTATTCGGTGGCTATTTAGCCAGTTTATTTCTTGCTGCTGCCTATATTGCCATTGGGCTTTATATGAGTGCTCGTACTGATAATCCGATTGTTGCCTTGATTTTAACAGTTGCGGTTGCAGGTGTGTTCTATCTGCTAGGTTCATCCACACTCACTGGCTTATTTGGGCATTATATTGGTAGTATTTTCGCCTTGCTAGGCAGTGGCTCACGCTTTGATTCCATTACCCGTGGCGTATTGGATCTGCGTGATTTGTATTATTACCTTTCCATTGTGGGTATTTTCCTTAGCTTAAATTTATTCACACTAGAAAAATTCCGTTGGGCTGGCAATAAAACACGCCCTGCCCATAAACAATGGGGCTTACTCACAGGGTTACTGATTGCCAATTTTGTATTAATGAATTTTTGGTTAAATCCTATCGGCTGGGCTCGTATTGATCTTACGCAAGGTAATATCTATTCACTTTCAGAGGGTACCAAGCAGTATGTTCGACAAATGCAAGAGCCATTACTAATTCGTGGCTATTTCTCGGCAAAAAGTCATCCCTTATTAGAACCCTTAGTGCCACAAATTGAAGATATTCTCAAAGAATACCAAGTAGCAGGTGGCGATAAAATCAAGGTGGAATTTATTGATCCCCATTCAGATCAATCACTTGAACAGGAAGCGGCAGAAAAATACGGTGTTCGCCCTGTGCCATTCCGTATGGCAAGCCGTTATCAGTCGGGTGTGGTGAATTCTTATTTTGATCTGGTGATTGCCTATGGTGATCAATATGAGAAATTATCTTATGAGGATTTAATTGAAATCAAAGCCAATGGTGAAGACAAGCCAGAGGTATTGCTAAAGAATCCTGAATATGCGATTACACAAGCCATACATAAGGTAGCGAATGCCTATCAAGCGGGTGGCAATGTGTTTGCTAATTTACAAAAACCTGTGACATTCCATGCTTATTTATCCGATGATAAAAAGCTACCTAAGGCATTATCGAAACTCAGTAACACCCTAAAAACAACGTTGGAGGAGATTAAAAAAGAGTCTAAAGGTAAATTTAAAGTTGAATTTGCTGACCCCGAAGCCGATGGCGGTAAATTAGCCAAACAGCTACATGATGATTATGGTTTCTCGGCACAAATAGCCAGTCTCTTTGATCCCAAACCCTTCTGGTTCTATATGTTATTACAAGGTGATGGTGAAACCGTGCAGGTCCCACTTCCCTCAGAGTTAGATGCAGCTTCATTAAAGAAATCCATTCAAGCGGCAGTACAACGCATGGCACCTGGTTATTTAAAAACAGTGGCCATCGTGACACCGCCTGCACCTGCGACGAATCCCATGATGATGCAAATGGGCATGAGAAATAGAGGTGCCCATTATGATGAACTACGCGATGCCTTGTCTGAAAATGTTCGTCTACGAGAAACCGATTTAAAAGATGGTCATGTTCCTGCCGATGCCGATATGCTTTTGGTGCTTGCACCAAAAGATTTAGATCAGAAACAATTATTTGCGATTGATCAATTCCTAATGAAAGGCGGTTCTGTGGTGATTGCGAGTGGCTCATTTGATGTGGCAATCAGCGATTCACTGCGGGCTTCTAACAATCATTCAGGCTTGGAAGAGTGGCTAAAACATAACGGTTTAAGTTTGGCAGACAATATGGTGCTTGACCCACAAAATGCCTCCTTGCCTATCCCTGTACGTCGCCATATAGGGCCGATTGCCGTGCGTGAAATCAAAATGATGCCTTATCCGCATTTTCCTGATATTCGCGATGGTTTGAATCAAGACAATCCAATGACCGCCTCACTGAATCAGCTCACCATGAATTGGGCTTCTTCGATTGATATTGACAAAGAGAAGAATAAATCGCGTCAAGTGATTGAATTGGCTCGTTCCTCTGATGAGAGTTGGACATCGAGTGATTTGGATGTGTTACCACAATATAGCCGCTATCCTGATACAGGTTTTCGAGTAGAAGATGAACGTCAAGCACAATTATTAGCGGTGGCAGTCAAAGGTCAATTTGAATCTTACTTCAAAGGAAAAAAATCCCCTTTGCTTGAACAGAAAGAAGAAAAGAAAGATAAAAAAGCACAGGAGAAAGCAAATAAGAAGGCAGATAAAGAGAAAGATAAAAAAGCAGAGGAGAAAACGGTTGTCAGTAGCATTATTGAACGTTCTTCCGAATCGGCTCGTATTATCCTGATTGCCAGTAATAGCTTTGCCAGCGATGAGGTGATCAGTCTTGCCTCACAAGGGCAAGGCAGTCATTACACCCGACCCCTTGAGTTTATGCAAAATGCCATTGACTGGTCATTAGATGATAATGGGCTTATGTCCATTCGTAGCCGTGCCCAATTTGCTCGCTTGCTAAAACCGATGGAACACAGCACACAGTTATTTTGGGAATACCTAAACTACGTCCTTGCCATCTTTGGTTTAGTGGGTGTTGGTTTCTGGCGGCGTGCCGTCAACAAGAAAAAGCAAGCCCATTACAAAACACTTTTAGCATCGGTATAAACAGGAGGATATAATGAAAAATACCAATAAATTCATTCGCCTATTAGCGATAGCTGCCATTATTCAACTAGTTTTTATCGTCTTTACCCATATTGGCGGTAATACATTGGCAGATCATACGATCAGCGAGAAAATACTCGCATTTGATCAATCCAAAGTGGACAAGCTAACCATTAAAGATAAAGACGGTAAGCAGGTGGAACTGAGCAAAAAAGCTAATCAATGGCTAACAAAAGCGAATTTCCCTGTGATGAGTAGCAAAGTCAAGCAACTACTTGATAAGTTAGCACAACTCAAACACGGTATACCTGTTGCAACCAGTGATGCTGCCTTAAAACGCTTTAAAGTGGCTGATAATGATTTTGAACGTCTGATTACACTACAACAAGGTGATAAAAAACTCGCATCACTCTATCTTGGCAGTGGAGCAGGTGCTCGTCAAAGTCATGCCCGTAGTGACAAGCAATCTGCGGTCTATACGGTCGAACTTGGCGTGTATGATGCCTCCGCTAACGTTGAAGACTGGCAAGATAAAAACCTATTACAATTGGGTAAAAATGATATCAGTGAGATTGAGCTAGCAGGGATTCATTTTACACCTGACACTTCCACGCAGAAAAAAGACAGCATCACAATCTGGAAAGCAAAACCACTGCCAGCGGGTAAAATAGTCAATCAAAAAGCCATTAATGATAGCTTGAACTCAATAGCCTCACTGCGTTTTGGCAAGGTACTTGGCAAAGAGAAAAAAGCAGGATACGGCTTTGACAACCCCGCACTTAGCTTTAGCCTGACCCATAATGGCAAAAAACGAAAGTACCAATTTGCCAAACTCAAAGATAAGGATGACTACGCACTTAAAGTCACAGATCGCGATGAGTATTTATGGGTTCCTAGCTACACTGCTAAATCATTAGTTGAAGGGATTAGCAAAGATAAATGGTTAATGGAAGAGACAAAGTCTGAACCGGTTGCGACAACGCCAGAGAAAAAGCAAACCGATAAAGCAGTAGAAATGCAAAATACGACCACTATTGAAAATAAAGCAAGTAGTGAGGCAAGTTCTGCAATACCTGCTGTTGCACCTGTGCAAACGGAAAAAGCAGTACCTCAGGCTAAACAACCGATAACAACACAGCCAGAAAAAAAACAAGCTGAAAAACCAATAGAGATGCAAAATACGACAACTCTTGAGAATAAGGCAAGTAGTGAGGCGATTTCTGCAATACCTGCTCAAACAGAAAAAGTATTGCCTAAGACTGAATGAGAATCATCAACAAAGGCTGTTAAAGGCTGTTACTAAATATAAGGAATATTATTTTCATCCTATTTTTTTAACTCAATATGACAGGTTTGAATCTACATTTCGCTGCCTTATATTTTAAGCGTTCGTTTTTTTCGAGCCTTGATTAAAATATTTAACGACTTTGTGAAAAATTACATAAAAATTAAGGTCAAATTAAAATGAAAAGACCTGTTTCTTTAGCAAA
>WGBH01000091.1 GCA_015494435.1 Thiotrichaceae bacterium
AGATTTTCTTATACTATTTTATAGATATTTATAGGTTTTTCTTGTCGGCATCATATGTACTAGGAGTGGTTAAATATTCACCTGCATAATATGCAACTTTAAATTAATAAAGAATGATTTGGAAAATATTAAAGATGAAAAAAACTAAAAATAACATCGTATTTAATGTGAAAAAGAAAGGTTTTTCCTTATTGGAATTAATGATTGCAGTGGCGATTTTGGGAATTATTAGCTCTATTGCCTATCCTTCTTATATAAAACAGGTGCAAAAAAGCAAACGGACTGCTGCAAAAGTCGCACTTATGAAGATTGCGCAGTTGCAAGAAAGTTTTTATGTTCAAAATTTAAGCTATGCTAAGACGCTTAATGGAAATGCAGGGGTTGGAGGGTTAGGTTTTGCCAATGCGACCATACTTAGCGAAGGTGGGGAATATAGCATTTCACTAGCATCAACAAAAGCGGATGGAACAGCTTGTACAGGTACTTCAGTAGTCCCTTGTGTTCTTTATGTATTGACAGCAACGCCTATTGCAACAAAACCTCAAGCCCATGATAATGAATGTACAGGTTTTAGATTGACCAATACAGGAGAAAAGGCGGCTAAAAGCACTGTATATACAACTTATGGAACAGCGAGTGTAAGAGATACTTGCTGGTAAATGAGTCAATTTGGAAGTTTCCTATTACTTAGTTAGCTACTAAAGTTTAGGGATGTGGAATATAGAGGGTAATAGTAAATATTTTACATTTTTTCTAAAAATCAAAGACTATGATTAGCAAATAACATAATGTCGTTTTATCTATAATTTTTAGGAGATGTAATAGCATGAAATATTATCCAACCATATTATATCTATAGTCACTACAAATCTTTTGATAATATCAAAGATTTTGTTATGCTTAGGTAATAACTATTTAAAGCCTTTCTATAAAAATACTGTATACTTTCCATCTTCAACAACAATCAAATACCCCTCTGCCAATGCTTCTATTTATTACTGCTGTTATCTTAGGTTTTATTCTATTAATTTGGAGTGCTGATCAATTTGTTGACGGTGCTGCTAGTCTTGCTCAACATTGGGGGGTGTCGCCCCTGATTATTGGTATGTTGATCGTGGGACTGGGAACATCTGCGCCCGAAATGTTAGTGGCTGCATCTGCAGCACTTCAAGGGAATCCTGAGCTAGGGATTGGCAATGCGATTGGTTCAAATATTACTAATATTACACTGGTGTTGGGAGTAACAGCACTGATCGTTGCATTACCGATTCATTCTAATATTCTTAAAAAAGAACTACCTTTAGTACTTGCTGCGGGTTTACTGAGTTGGTATTTATTAAATGATGGTGAATTTAGTCGGATGGATGGTGTTATTTTACTATCGGGTTTATTTATTATTATTGGTTGGATGATGCATACAGCTAAGAATAATCGTAATAAGAATGACCTCTTATTAGAAGAAGGAGCAGAAGAAATTCCAGAAGAAATGCCCTTTAAGAAAGCACTTTTCTGGATGATTGCAGGGCTTTTATTATTAATGCTTAGTTCAAAAATGCTGGTATGGGGTGCATCAAATATTGCGACGTTATTGGGTATTAGTGATTTAATTATTGGTTTGACCATTGTTGCTATTGGAACGAGTCTGCCAGAATTAGCATCAACCATTAGTAGTGCTAAAAAAGGAGAAACGGATCTAGCAATTGGTAATATTGTTGGTTCAAACCTATTTAATAACCTTGGTGTATTAGCGATACCTGGGTTGATTTCGCCTAGTATGGTCTCAGTACCAGTATTGAGTCGAGATATGCCGATAATGATAGGGCTTACGTTGCTATTGATGATATTTGGTCTTGGTTGTTATAAAGCGGCTCGCTATCGCCTTGTTTTTTGGAATGGAGCTGTATTTTTTGGACTTTTTATTGCTTATGAAGGCTTGCTTTACTACCAAACGATTACTGGCGTAGGATAAGGAGATTTAAAGTAATGCTTTTATTCTTGGTTTGTCATTTTTCTTGCCTTGATAGAATTATCCCAATTATTCCATAAAGCAATAATGCACCTTTTAATATATTTCACAATCAAGAATAAAAAATTAGTGCAATTTATGGGTTATCGTTATTTAAAACTTCCATAAGAGATCATTAATATGGCGAAAAGCAAGGGATTTATTTGTGATAGTACCTTTATTATTTCTGCAAAAAAAGTTATCAAGGAAGAGCAAAAAGCGATACAAGCATTAGCTAATCGTCTCGATGAAAATTTTATTCTTGCTTGCAAAACCCTATTAGCCTCAACAGGGCGTGTTGTTATAACGGGTATGGGGAAATCAGGACATATTGCTAATAAAATTGCCGCCACATTAGCGAGCACAGGGACACCTTCTTTTTTTGTTCATCCTAGTGAGGCCTTACATGGTGATTTAGGGATGATTACCCCTGATGATATTGTGATTGCCATTTCCAATTCTGGAGCAACCAATGAATTATTAATACTTTCAGCTATCATTAAGCGTCAAGGAACTAAAGTCATTGCGATGACAGGAGATTCAAAGTCTGAATTAGCAAAATTAGGAGATATTCATTTAGATATTGGTGTTAAAAAGGAAGCGTGTCCATTGGATCTTGCTCCTACCTCTAGTACCACGGTCACTTTAGTCATGGGAGATGCACTTGCTGTTGCGCTGTTGAAAGCGCGTGATTTTACGCCAGAGGATTTTGCACGTTCTCATCCAGGGGGGCGATTAGGACGACGTTTATTAGTGCGTGTTAAAGAAATTATGCATGACCGTGAAAATACGCCACTTGTTTCTCCTGATACCTTGTTGACTAGTGCGATTATTGAAATGACACGGAAAAATTTAGGAACGACATTAATTATTGATGATCAAAATACTTTGCTAGGTATTTTTACCGATGGCGACCTACGCAGAGCTTTTGAAGAGGGCAGTGATATGTCAACAACGATGATTAGTGAGAAAGCATCAATGAATTGTTATACCGCATACATGGATGATTTAGCAGTCAGTGCCTTTAATATCATGCAAGAAAATCAAATTACAGTATTGCCTATTGTAGACTCTTCAAATAGAGCTGTCGGTATTTTACATATGCATGATTTATTAAAATCGGGAATTATCTAACACAGGAACTTACCCTAATGAGCCACACAATAATAAAAAAAGCCCCTGACTTAGCCAAAGAGATTAAACTCATTATTTTTGATGTTGATGGTGTTCTCACTGATGGCACACTCTTTTATGATAATAAGGGTGAAGAATATAAGGCTTTTAATGCTAAAGATGGACATGGTTTAAGAATGTTAGAAAAAGCAGGCATTGAGATTGCTATTATCACAGGTCGTCAATCTGAATTGGTTAATCATCGAGCCTCTAATTTAAATCTTTCTCCTCAGATGATTTATCAAGGCTATAGTGACAAATGCTTAGCATTTAAAAAATTATTAAATAAAACGGGCTTGTCTCCTCAGCAAATTGCCTATGTTGGAGATGATATAATTGATTTGCCTGTGATGACAAAAGTAGGTTTAGCGATTGCAGTACAAGATGCGCATTGGTTTGTGTTGAAACATGCAGACTGGATCTCTCAACAAGGCGGAGGTCAGGGAGCCGTACGTGAAATTTGTGAAATGTTATTGGAGGCTCAAGGCAAGTTGCATATCCTTCTTGAAAGCTATCTGAAATGAAATATAAAGGGTTACTACTCGTTATTTTTTCCATTGTTATTGCACTTTCGGTGACATGGCTTAATAATTTTTGGCTTTCCTATCAAGAATTTGTTTCAGCAAAAAATGAACGGCAAATTGATTACTATCTTAGTGATTTTTCATTACTCAATACATCCAGTGATGGCGTTATGAAATATTATCTACAAGGTCAACATTTGGTACATAAAAACTCAACAGGTGGCAGTGAAATTTTTCATCCTGTTATTCAAGCAGCAGATAGTGATGGACAATATTTATTAATTCATGCTGAAAAGGCGTTGCAAAAGAAAACAGAGGGTATTATTGAACTTGCAGGTTCGGTTCTTATCCAAAAATCCAATTATCAAACGATATTAGTTGCTGAAAATACATCATTAGAGCATAGCAAGGATAATGCATCTGATTTTAGCTTAAAAACCGAACATCTTTCCTTTGATCCTATCAAGCGGGAAATTTTTACAGATGCTATGATTACACTAACTACGAAGGACGGTTTACTCACAGGCACTGGTTTACAAAGTAAATTAGATCAACAAGAACTCAGGATACTTTCAAATGTACATGCAAAATTTGATTCTAATCCGTAACATAGTAGTTTTTTCTACTTTGCTACTTTTTCCTCTATCGAGCAGTGCTGTAAAATCAGATGCTAGCCAACCTATTTCTATTGATGCTGACTCAGTTATCTTTAATAAATCAGCAGGCACAGCAGTCTATCAAGGTAATGTTTCTATTAAACAGGGGACGCTTAAAATCCATGCTGCACGTATTGAAATTAATGCACCTAATAATAAAATTGTCAATATTATTGCCACGGGTAATCCGCTCACTGTTGAGCAACGAATGGATAGCGGAAAATTAGCCAAAGGAAGGGCAAAGCAAATGCGCTATTTAGTGGATAAAAAACGACTAATTCTTAGTGGCAATGCGCTACTATCCCAAGGCAGTGATCAGTTTAGTAGTAACTATATTGAATTTTCCACTCTCACAGGGGCATTAAAAGCGGGTAATAAGAAAAATAATAAAAGCCGTGTGCATGCTGTTTTCCATCCAACTAATAAAGCAAAATAAATTGACTATTCTTGCTGCAAAAAATCTAAATAAAAGCTACGGCAAACGCATTATTATCAAAGACGTTTCTTTGCAGGTCAATGATTCAGAAGTAGTCGGACTTCTAGGGCCTAATGGGGCTGGAAAAACCACCTGTTTTTATATGATAGTGGGCTTGGTTGTTTCTGATAAAGGGCAGATTTTACTGGATCAAACTGATCTGACTAATTTATCAATGCACTTGCGTGCACGTCATGGTATTGGTTATTTGGCTCAGGAAGCGAGTATTTTTCGCAAACTTTCAGTGGCTGATAATATTTATGCTATTTTAGAAACGCGTAAAGACCTTGATCGACAAGCTCGTCGCGCTAAGCTGGAAAGCTTATTAGAAGAATTTCAAATTACCCATATTCGTGATAGCTTAGGTATTAGTTTATCGGGAGGAGAAAGGCGACGGGTAGAGATTGCAAGGGCATTAGCAACTGAACCTTCTTTTATTTTATTAGATGAACCCTTCGCTGGTGTTGATCCTATTTCTGTTATAGAGATTCAGAAAATCGTGACACATTTAAAACAACGTGGTATTGGGGTGCTTATCACGGATCATAATGTACGTGAAACATTGAGCATTTGTGATCGTGCTTATATATTGGGTAATGGTTCTATTCTCGTTGCCGGTTCTCCAAGAGAAATATTAAAAAATAAACAAGCTCGGGAAATCTATCTAGGTGAAAACTTTAAGCTTTAATCCATTATAAAAAGATCTCTTAAGCAATATTCATACCATCAATCAGTATTTCGTATTTTATAAACAATCGAGCATGTTACAATGCTGATAATACAGTAAGATAACACTACAGAATAAAATTATAAGATATGTTAAAACAGGGACTTAGTGTAAAATTAGGACAGAGTCTTTCCATGACTCCGCAATTGCAACAAGCGATTCGTTTATTGCAACTGTCTTCTATTGAATTGCAACAAGAAATTCAAGAAAATATAGACATAAATCCTTTGTTAGAACGGGTTGAAGACTCATTGTATGAAACAGATAATAATGGTCAAAGTGATGAGATTGATACGTTACAAGAAGAAAATAGTGTTATTCCTGAAGAGCTTAATATGGATACTAATTGGGATGAAATCTACAATAACGACTGGAAAAACAGCACGAATAGCTCTGAATCTACCGCTTCGGATCTTATTGATGTGATTCATTCTATCCCCGTTACATTGCGTAGCCATTTGCAAGAACAAATTGATTTAAGCCAATTGAGTCCGATTGACAAAGAAATAGCAACAACAATAATTTCTTATATCAATCCTAACGGATTTTTAACCGAATCAACCCAGCATATTTTTAACTCTTTACAACAAAAACTTCTGATTGAAGAAGATGAAGTGGATGTAATTTTACAATATATTCAACATTTAGATCCTGTTGGGATTGGCGCGAGAAGCCTCTCGGAGACCTTGTTATTACAATTAGAACATTACTATAATGATCATATTCTAATCATCCCTGCTAAAAAACTTCTACAAAAATATCTGGACTTGATACAAAAACGGGACTATATAAAGTTAAGGAAAGCACTAAAACTAACAATGGAACAATTTGAAGAGCTAATGATATTGATACAATCCCTTAATCCACGCCCTGGTGATGTTTTTAATCATTCGACAACAGATTACATCACACCAGATGTTTATGTGCAAAAAATGAAAGGTTTGTGGGTTGTCTCTTTAAATCAGGAAACCTTGCCTGAATTACAAATAAACAATTATTACGCTAATATGCTGCCTAGCCTTTCTAATAAAACGGATAAAGATTATTTGAAAAATAATATACAACAGGCGCGTTGGTTCATAAAAAGCGTTGAGAATAGAAATAGTACCGTGCTCAATGTCGCTAATGCTATTGTAGAGAGGCAATCTGCTTTTTTACAATATGGCGAAGAAGCGATGAAACCCATGATTCTAAAAGACCTTGCAGAACAATTAAATCTTCATGAATCAACTATTTCTCGTGTGACCACACAAAAATATATGCATACACCGCGTGGCATTTACGAATTTAAATATTTCTTTTCTAGCCATGTTCGTACTAATACAGGAGGGGCTTGTTCAGCGACTGCTATTCAAGCCATGATAAAAAAATTCATTACGACAGAGGCGAGCAATAAACCTCTAAGTGACAGCAAATTGATGAACTTGCTCGAAAAGCAGGGGATCAATGTAGCGCGACGTACTGTCGCTAAATACCGAGAAGCAATGAACATTCCTTCCTCTCATGAAAGAAAAATGTTTGCTTAGTCTATTTATCTAAGTCTGCTAATCGGTGAGTTTGGTTTGAATTTTCTCAAAACATCCAAATTCGACTAAAAACAATAAGGAGAAAACTATGCAATTAAATATTACTGGTCGACATATAGAAGTGACGGAAGCTCTTAATGATTATGTACACGAAAAACTCAAACGTATCAGTCGTCATTTTGACCAAGTATTAAATATCAATGTCATTCTTGAAGTCCAAAAACTAGAACATAAAGCAGAAGCATCCCTGCATGTCAGTGGTAATCACATTTTTGCTGATGCAATTTCTAATGACATGTACGTTGCAATTGATGCACTGACTGATAAATTAGATCGTCAATTAGTCAAACATAAAGAAAAAATCAAAGACCATCATAATCGAGAAGGAGCACATCGAAACATTATGATGGAAATAATTTCTAAATAACCTAAAAAGTAGGGAAGATTGCAACAAATCTTCCCTATGCCTAAATCTCCCTTTCCCCTCTTTTTTTTCACCTTTCGTCAAGCATATTTCTATCATTGTTATTTTCTGCATCCAAACCTACTGTAATAGTTCTATATTATAGGTATCCATTTTATACATAATAAGGTTTATAGAGAAATGCATATTGTCATTATTACGGGGCTATCAGGTGCTGGGAAATCTCAAGCATTACATACACTGGAAGATCAAGGCTATTATTGTATAGATAATCTGCCTGTTGAATTATTAGATTCTCTCTTTAAAACAAAGCGAATCTTAAAACAACAAAAAATAGCGATTGATATTGATGTCCGATGCGGAAAAGGTTGTCTTGGCTCGCTTCCTCTTTTTGTTCAAAAGTTAAAAAAACAATACAATATTGATATTATTTATCTCTATGCGAATAAAAATATCCTCTTAAAGCGCTATGATGAGACGCGCCGTCGTCATCCGCTTTTTAAGCCAGAACAAACGCTACAAGAATGTATTTTAGAAGAAAAGAAACTATTGACCTCAATACGAGAAATCTCTGATTTACAAGTTGACACTAGTCAAACAGATATTTATGAGCTAGCTGCTCTAATAAAAAAACGCATCTGTATTATGAGTGATTTTCAATTATCACTAGTATTTCAGTCCTTTGGTTTTAAATACGGAACACCGCGAGATTCTGATTTTTTATTTGATGTACGTTGTTTACCTAATCCTTACTGGGAACCTTCTTTACGTCAATATAATGGTCTAGAAACTGAAATCATAGACTGGTTAGATAAGCAAGAATTAGTGCAAGAGATGAAACAAGATTTGCTTGATTTATTGCAAACTTGGATTCCTCGTTTTATAGAAAACCAACGAGCCTATCTCACTGTCTCAATTGGTTGTACAGGTGGTCATCATCGTTCTGTTTATTTGGTAGAACAACTTGCTCATTACTTCCAACAACAAAAAAACAGTGTCATTATCACTACTCATCGTGAACTTTAGGAGTGAGAATATTGAATGATAAAACTCGATCGTTTTTATCTTAAAAGAAAAAATAAGTTGGCGTTTAGATATTATTGAGTCCTAAGGATGTCTCTATTAACTCTGCATTAATCTCTGCTATCATTTGTAGAGGTTGATTAGACTGTGTAATTGGTCTTCCTACTACAATATAGTCTACACCTGCTTTAATAGCCTCAGAAGGAGTCATTACGCGTGATTGATCCCCTTTATCAACCCCTAATGGACGAATCCCTGGAGTCACTAAAAGAAAATTTTCACCCATAAGTTGGCGTAATAAAAGAGCTTCTTTTGCAGAACAAACCATTCCATCTAAGCCTGATTGTTCAGCGAGTTTTGCAAGACGCGCTACTTGGTTTTTAGCGGTTGCATTCACACCAAGTTGTTGTAATTGATCATCTGTCATTGACGTTAATACAGAAACAGCAATAAGCTTTGGGCGTTGCTCAAAACCATTTAAAGCCTCAACTGCGGCAGACATCATTTCAGAACCGCCTGATGCATGCACATTCATCATCCAAACATCAAGTTTTGCGGCTGCTTTACAAACGGAGGCAACCGTATTTGGGATATCATGAAATTTTAAATCAAGAAAAATATCAAAGCCCTTTTCTATTAATTGTCTAACGATCTCAGGACCTACACTAATAAAAAGCTCAAAACCAATTTTTAGCTTACAGTCTGATGGAGATAATTGGTTGACAAATTGCATTGCTTTATTAGCCTCTGGAAAATCCAAAGCAATAATTAGTTTACTTGACATGATAACTCCTTAATTTTAGGTATGTGATACGACATCCCATTGATAGCAGGCAGGACAACGCCATAGATAATCTTGCATTTGATAGCCACAATTTTGGCATTGAAAACCTGCTTTTTTTTGTAAATAATTCTCAAGAGCCTGTTGAATTAAGGGTAGTTTTTCATGTTCAGCACAAACCCCTTTTTCTTGTTGGAGAATAGAAATAGATTTAATAATAGAATCAATATCTAAATTTTTAGTTGCTAAATCATTCAGTAAGAAATCAATTGAAATACTGTCTCTTATAC
>WGBH01000092.1 GCA_015494435.1 Thiotrichaceae bacterium
GTAATTATCATTTGTATACTCCCCACATAATTGCCGCCAGCGCATTTGTTGTTTGCTTTTCTTCTTAGAATGATTAGATGCTTTTTTCTCTTTTTCCTGCAAAGAACCTTTTTCATTTAATTCATCTAGGAAATGTTGCAACTCATCTGGAGAGGAAATATCCTCATCAGAATCTAAAGGTTGTGCCTTAGTCGCTAAATCAGATGTTTTATTATCAATAAGACTTGGCTCAAATGACAATTCATTTTTTTCTGCTATATTATCATCAAGATTTAGATCATCTAACATATCTAACCCTGCAAAAATATCCTCTTCATGATTCGTTGTTTGATTATTATCAGAAGATGGCTCATTATTGTTTGCTGATTTAACTGTGAATTCTTCCAACGGCATCAACTGATCAAATTCTAGTTCTTTATTGATCTCCTTTTCAACGACTTCATTATCTAGTTTTTTACTCGAAACAGTTTCAGCATTTAATCTTACTTTATCCAACACTTCTTTTTCATTTAGTCCTTCAACAAGCTTAGGTTCATCTGATATTTTTTCTGCACTTATCTCATTAATAAAATCAAATTCAAATTCAGTACTTGAGTTATTGCTATTTTCTTCTTTTTCTGAGGAAAGTTCATCATTGATTCTATTATTGACAGGTGGCATAACCTCCTCTGTTTTATCCAAAGGAAGTGTAGAATCCTTCTGCATAGACAAGGTTGATGGATCAGTGGAAAACTGGAGAAATTCATCAGAAGGTGGAGCAGGCATTTTTCTTTTGCTCGTCACCGTACTTCCTAATAAATGTTGTATTGAAATGACCGCATCAGCCAATGCTTGAGGCGTGATAGGTTTAGGAATATAAATGTAATTATTAATTATTTCATGTCGATTTGACAACACTAAGGTCGGCTTATCTTCCTGTGCATATAAATTTTCCCATGCTTCTATAGAACCAAGCTCATCAAAGTTAGTAATATAGGCATCAGCATCTTTCCCTAAAACCAGCTTATATTTTTGCAACCCTTCCTGTGTTGCAAAGTAAAATTCCAATAAGGATTGCTGAATCATCGTTACTCCAACCAAAGCGACCTTAATTGGTGTTATGATATTGTTTGTTATTTGATTATTTTTGATTAATGCTGTCATTTTATTAGTTACTTTTTAAGTAAATTGATTGAATTGCCCCTTCCTTATTCTAGCAGATGAATTTAAATTGCAGATGAATAGAACGTTAATTAAAGCCTCTGTAGAGGTTCACTGATTAAATTCCATCTTGATGACAAAAAAACTGAAGCTTTCACTCTTTGTTATCAGAAAATTATTTATCTAAAAAACTATAAAGAAAGAAATATCTACACATTAACTAACCGAGTTGAATCGCAATGCAAATACAGTGGTACCCTGGTCATATGTACAAGGCCAGCAAAGAATTGAAGCAAATATTACCATCCGTCGATCTAATTATTGAAGTATTAGATGCTCGAATCCCTTTTAGTAGCCAAAACCCTATGTTAACCACAATTAGAGGGGATAAACCCTGTATTAAAATCCTCAATAAAGAGGATTTAGCCGATGACCATCAAACACAACAGTGGCAAGATTATCTGGATCGACAAAAAGGGATTAAAACACTCGCCGTAAATATATCCGCTCCTGATAAAATCAAACAACTCACTAACTTATGCCATAAAATAATACCTCAAAAAAAACACTCTGATGAACTACTTAAGGCAGTCATTATGGGGATACCCAATGTAGGAAAATCAACCCTTATTAATATTTTAGCAGGAAGAGCAATTGCTAAAACAGGCAATGAGCCAGCTGTAACTAAAGGGCAACAACGAATCGCTTTGAAATCAGAGCATATTCTTTTATTTGATACCCCCGGTATGCTATGGGGTAATATAGAGAATAAAAACAGTGGCTATCGCCTCGCTGCTACAGGAGCAATCAAAGATACCGCCATGGATATTGATGATGTCGGTTTTTTTGTTGCCGAATATTTGCTTAAAGAATACCCTCAAATGCTAATAGATCGCTATCAATTAAAAAACAAGCCAAGCTCAGAACTAGAATTTTTGGAAGAACTAGGGAGAAAAAGAGGTTGTCTACGCTCAGGCGGTATACTCGATTTAATAAAAGCCTCTAAAATTTTACTAACGGAGCTACGTGCAGGAACACTTGGAAAAATCACCTTAGAAACACCTGATATGATGCAAATGGAATCAAAACAAACTGCTGCTATTATAGCAAAAAAAAAAGAAAGAAAGGCAATACGAAAAGCAAGAAGAAAAAGAAGAAGAAAGACCTAACTCCATCCCAACACCTAAAAGACTGACCATTTATTTAGCAATTTCTTGTTTGCCAAACAAGACGTATTTGGGAAGCTCTAGGCAATGATTCTGCTCATCTTACTTGTCCTTTTGTCCC
>WGBH01000093.1 GCA_015494435.1 Thiotrichaceae bacterium
ATACTGGATTATCTTATGTTGCCACTTACTAATAATGAAACCAAAAGAGCATTAAGACATTGAGTGATTTTACGCAGGATTACGCAAGGAACACGTTTTGAGCAAGGGAGTCGTGCTTTGGCATTATTTGCCAGCGTGATTGAAACCTGTCGTTTACGTGAAAGTTCTCCGTTATCGTATATTAGGGATGTGATTAAATTATGCCGCCAAGGTGAAAATATGCCTCAACTACCACCGGTACCCCATCAAATTTAATGACTTAGGCTGGTGGGGTCTGAACGGTTACCTAAATAAGGGGTATTAAGATAAAAAAGGATAGCATCCCGCGCATCGCCAGCCGACAACATATCTACTTAAGCCTCCCTCTTCTTTGCCAAGCGTTTAAGCCAAATATCTAGTCCTTGGGCATTTAGATGACAATCCATTTGTAATAATTTTTTTGCTTCTGCTAAAGAGGCGTGACCTTGTGTTTTATGGTACTGCTCTAATAAGTACAGCATAAGTTTTTTTTCAATTCGTTTGACCCTACCTTGAATGGAATATTTTTCTTCTTTAGCAATAGCAACAAAGGCTTTAATGGATTGAATCAACTGCGATACAATTTTTTTAGTGGGCTTTATCATCCCGAAATGGGTTAAATAGATATATTTAGGCTGTAATGAGATGATTTTATCGATACTTTCAAGCAAAGCATCAGGATCAAAATGCACGGGTGTCGTACTGGCAAAAATAAATTCGCTATTTGAGCTAGCTAGTTGTTTATAAGCAACGCCGAAAGTATCGCCTGTAAAAATACCGTGACTTAGCAAATCATAAATACAAAAATGATGTAACGCATGCCCTGGTGTATCAAGAAAACGAAGCTGTCTGCCATTGAAATCCAGCTCGAATTCATCCTCTGCAATAATAACGCGCTGTTCTTCTATGGGCTTTAATGCACCATAAAGCTTGCGATATTTCTCTTCTCCATAAACTGCCATTGTCCCTGCTTCAAGCTTTTCAGGGTTAATCATATGTGTTGCACCCCGTGGATGAATCACTAACTGAGCCTGTAGACATAAATCAAGCAAATGACCTGCGCCTGCGGCATGATCAAGATGAATATGGGTTGGAATAACATAATCCACATCATCGGGAGTCAATTTTAGCTCGTCTAAAGCCGCTAAAACATAAGCAACACTATAGGATGTACCTGTTTCAATAAGCATCACTTTTGAAGCTTGTACGACAATGTAAATACATGCAATACCTTGATCAGCATAATGTGCATCAATAACCGTTATGCCATCAGTTAAGTGGGTGATTGTATTTTTCATTATTGTTCCTTGATCTTTTTTGTTTTTTTACTGATCTAATCTTATAGACTATATTGCCTTTTGTTTCCAATAACCAAACCTTTCTCTTATCCAACTTCGAAACACGCATGAAATAGATTTTTATTGTTAAACAAATAATTTATCTCTATACACACTCCCGCCTTAATCGGTTATTCTCTAGTGTATGAAAGATATCCCTAAAAATACGCGTGTAATCGTCGGCATGTCTGGCGGTGTTGACTCTTCTGTTGCTGCTCTCTTGTTATTACAACAGGGTTATCAAGTTGAAGGTCTGTTTATGAAGAACTGGGAGGAAGACGATACCGAGGAATACTGTTCTGCAAGCACTGATTTAGCCGATGCACAATCTGTTAGTGATCAGTTGGGGATTAAATTGCACACGGTCAACTTTTCTAGTGAATATTGGGATCGTGTCTTTGCCTATTTTTTAGAAGAATATCGTTCAGGTCGTACCCCCAATCCTGATATTTTATGCAATAAAGAAATTAAATTTAAAGCCTTTTTGGATTATGCCTTAGAGATAGGTGCTGATTATATTGCAACAGGGCATTATGCCCGTATAGATCATGGTCACACCAATCAAATACAGATGCTAAAAGGCTGTGATAATAATAAAGATCAGAGTTATTTTTTATACACTTTAGGGCAAAAACAATTATCAAAAAGCCTTTTTCCTATTGGTGAATTAGAAAAATCAATGGTAAGAAAATTAGCCAAAGAAGCAGGCTTTGATACTGCCACTAAAAAAGACAGTACAGGTATTTGTTTTATTGGTGAACGTAAATTTAAAGACTTTTTGCAACGCTTTATTCCCGCCCAACCAGGTAAAATTATTACCCCCGAAGGAGATATAATCGGCGAACATCAAGGTTTGATGTATTATACCTTAGGTCAACGTCAAGGTTTGGGTATTGGTGGTTTAAAAAACGCAACGGATGAACCTTGGTTTGTGGTTGCTAAAGATTTAGAGAATAATTATCTGATTGCAGGACAAGGGCATCAACATCCATTATTATTAAAGAAACAGTTGTATGCTTCACAATTGCATTGGGTTGCAGGGACTGCACCTGCTGATCATTTTAGTTGCAAAGCTAAGATCCGTTATCGACAAGCAGAGGAATCCTGTCAGGTGCAAATAATAAATCAACAGGCTATTGTTTGCTTTGATCAACCGCAACGTGCAATAACTCCTGGGCAATCTATCGTATTTTATGATAGAGAAATTTGTCTAGGTGGTGGTATTATCGACAGAATGGTATTTGACTGTCTCTAACAGTCGCTAAAAAATATAGATCAAATAATTTAACTTTTTATGAGCAATTCTTTTGGAAGCTAATACTCGCAATAGAACACTTGCCCTCAGTGCCCTTTTCCTTTGTATTAAAGGTGTGATACAGATTGCACATACGGGACGATGTGATTCACAACTTCTTTCAAGCTGTATTGGTAGTATTTTACATAATGATGCCGATAATATTGAAGAAATATACGGTGGTCTGGTTAATCTACAATCTGGACTTAGTGCCTTAATGTATAATTTAGGCGCAGGACAACTTGATCCAAATGGTCGTCCCAAAAATATGGAATCAACTCGCTATTCGATCAATGTTTTGCATTTACAAAGAAAACTAATGCAGAATAGAAATATTTATGATCAACTAATGAGGGAAATCCAAGAAACTCAAAAAAAATTAGAATTTTTTGAGCGATTGCATCCTAATATAATCGCTAGCCTTGCCCAAACCTATACTAATACCATTAGTAAATTAGGCCCACGCATTATGATAAAGGGTGATCAATCGGCTTTAGCTGTTCCAGACAATGCTGCCAAAATACGTGCCCTACTTTTATCAGCTACCCGCGCAGCACTTTTATGGGATCAGGCAGGCGGGGGACGCTGGAAATTATTATTTGAACGCTCCAAAATGCAAAAAAAGGCAGATCAGCTATTAGTAGAGATAGCCTCAAACCGATCCTAAGGCAACTATAGAACATAGAGAATACCGTAAGTAATATAGGTAATCTTATTGTTTTAAGCTTCTTTATTTTGGATTCTCAAAGAAAACATAAGAGGTCGAATAATCACTAAATTCAAAATAAACCTTCTTTTCACCTTTATCTGCTGTACCATTTAGATTCGCATCTAAAATCCCATAACCATAACGATATGGGCGATCTTTCTCTCTATCCGTTCCTACTGCGGTCGATAATTTATCAATTTTTAAAAAACGTCTAACCAGCTTATTACCTGCATAAATCTCCAATATTCCATCAGTACCTGTCCAATTATTGATTGCTCGACCAAATTTGTTTTGTGTTTCTTGAGTACAGCCAGCAGATAAACTAATAACAGTCGCTATTAAAAATAAAGTACGAATTTTCATCTATTTTCCTTATATGATAGAAATTAAAAACATTCAAAATAATAGCATATTTTTATCTATTCATTGCTTGGAACTTCTTTAATTAACCCAATAATATAGCTTATTGCACAGCCTCTCAGCTAAGGTATAATCATAGGCATTCCTCCACACATAAATTGGTGTTTAATAATGTCTACCCCTGATATTGATGCTGTAAAACAATACCTTCTTTCTTTGCAAGATTCTATTTGTGAACAATTAGCCGAAGAAGATGGTAAAGCCAACTTTATTCTTGATCAATGGCAACGATCAGAGAGTGGAAA
The DNA here is from genome assembly GCA_015494435.1 of Thiotrichaceae bacterium. Taxonomy (GTDB): domain Bacteria; phylum Pseudomonadota; class Gammaproteobacteria; order Thiotrichales; family Thiotrichaceae; genus JAGLBW01. The sequence continues at coordinate 4,024 of WGBH01000093.1, forward strand.
AGGCATGAAAGGCGGAGGACGTACTCGTTTATTGACCAATGGCGCCGTAATTGAGCAAGGTGGTGTCAACTTTTCTCATGTTTTTGGCGATAATATGCCAGCATCAGCAACAGCTCATCGCCCTGAGTTAACAGGATACAGTTTTCAAGCAATGGGAGTATCGCTAGTTATTCATCCGCACAATCCTTATATACCCACTTCTCACGCTAATGTACGTTTCTTTATTGCTGAAAAAGAAGGAGCAGATCCTGTTTGGTGGTTTGGTGGCGGATATGATTTAACCCCTTATTATGGCAATGATGAAGACTGTATTCATTGGCATACAACGGCTAAAAAAGCCTGCGATCCTTTTGGTGAAAGTCGATATAGCGAACATAAAAAATGGTGTGATGAATATTTTTATTTAAAACATCGTGATGAACCACGGGGTGTCGGTGGATTATTTTTTGATGACTTTAATCAAGAAGATTTTGAAACCTCTTTTGCCTATTTGCAAAGTGTCGGTAATAGCTATATTGATGCCTACCGCCCTATTATGGCTAAACATAAAAATAAAAAGTACAGCAAACGTCAAAGGGATTTTCAACTTTATCGTCGTGGACGTTATGTTGAGTTCAACCTTGTTTATGATCGTGGTACCTTATTTGGTTTGCAATCTGGAGGACGTACTGAATCTATTTTAATGTCCATGCCTCCCTTAGTTAAATGGCGTTATAACTGGCAACCTAAAAAGGGTTCGGAAGAAGCGAAGCTTTATACTGATTATTTACGCCCTAGAAACTGGGTAAAACCTAGATAAACAACCAATTGTCGAAAATATATCAATAGATATCATGCTCTTAAAGCACATACTTAATATTTTTCTAGAATAATAACAAAGAGAATGTTAGCATCGAAATTATATAAAAATAACTTCTCAGTCCAATAAATGCAGGCTTCTATTATGGATATACTATCAAGCTCCACTTCTGTACAAAAGCCATCTTATCAAACAAATTCATTACTATTAACAAGCAACTATTCAAAACTAGAAAAATTAGCAGTAACAGCTCCATGGAAAAAAATGAAAACACTGCTTCATGGTACTTCTAAAACCATTGGTAAACCTTTTCAAAATCCAATTTTAATCATGAAATTACTAGTGCTTCAAGAGTTGCTAGATATAGATACTGAACAACTTCGCCCTCATTTAGGAAGTCATTATAGTCTGTTTCTATTTTTAATTCCTGGAATGGAAAATGGTCTACCTGATAATGCTGAAGTCAACAGGCTAAAACAATGCTTACAGGAAATGAATTTACTTTATCCTTTCCTAAGCGAATGTGTAGAAATTCTTGGGATTGACCGTTCAAAGATTAATTTATATGAATATTATGAGAATAAACCTTCCCCAAAAACTCTCTCATCTTCATGTTCTTTATATTCTTTAGCCTGTCCACGCTGTGGCAGAAAAAATCTTCACATCAGAGAACAATCCTTAATCGCAAAAATTATTAGTAAGAAAAAAGCTTATACCTGTAATATTTGTACTTTGCATTTTTCTCTATAAAAAAAACCCACATCAATAAAGAATGTGGGTCTTATTCGCATCATCTTTGCAGATTAACCACGCCTAGATATTGAATGTCTTGATCTTGACTTATATCTAAATCTAGTTGCAATACGCAAACGCTTACCCACCGTAATACGCGAGCCACGCAATCTATTCAAACGTTTTATCTTTCTTACTGTCGTTCCATAACGTGATGCAATTTTAACTAAATTTTCTCCACGACGAACGCGATGACGAATAATTCTTTTTTTCTTGTATCGGTATAACTTCCTACTAGATCGATAGGAATTAGTTGCTCTTCTATAACTGGCTAGTTGGATTCTGCTAACCACTGGAGCGCGGTAAATTGCTCGTTGCAAATTACCCGCATATTGGCGTGGTACCAAAAGCTTGCGTGTCATTGAGGGCATAGTTACGCCGTATTTATAACCAGGATTTAAACGCATCATTTCCGACGGGTGAATCCCTGCATTACGTGCAACTTTTCTCAAATCAACCGCTTTATTAATATGAACTTGTATTAACTTAGGCGCATTAATAACATGAGGTAAACGAATTCCAAAAGAGCTAGGTGAACGAATCACTTCCCGATAAGCTAATAATTTTGGAACATAATTTTTAGTTTCACGCGGTAAAGACAAACTCCAATAATCGGTTGGCAACCCTCTGGCTCTATTTCTTTCTATCTCACGGTGTACTCGATTCTCACCACAGTTATACGAAGCTAACGCTAGTAGCCAATCACCATTAAATTCACGATGCAACTTTTGTAAATAATCCATTGCGGCACGGGTAGAACTCAATACGTCTAAGCGACCATCATAACCACGCCTCTGTTTTAAACCATAGCGTTTACCTGTGCTAGGAATAAACTGCCACATACCTGCAGCACCAACATGAGACTTCGCTCTAGTAACATAAGCACTTTCAACCATTGGCAATAAAACCAAATCTGTTGGCATGCCTCTTCGTTGCAATTCGGTAACTACTAAATGTAAATAGTCTGTAGAACGATTCAAAGTTCTAATTAAGCCCGAACGACGAGCCTTCAGTTTATTAATTGCACGTTTAACGATTGGTCTATATTGGTCATTTCGCAAACGGAAGCCATTTCTCACACGATGCCAAACACTATTAGCAGGTAAGCTAGAGACCATACTAACATTGCGACTCCGATAGCCATAATTTCTCTTATTGGCTAATTGTCGTAACAATTGTTTTTTATGATTCAAGCGTCGTTGTTGATTACGAAGTCTTTGTAAATTCTCACGCTGGCGTTTAAGCAATAAGCGTTGTTGACGACTTTGAGATACTTGATAGTTATTTTGTCGAGGTTGAGTGTAACGAACCACTTGTCGAGGTTGATAGCGAGTTGTTTGCCTAATCTCTCCTGCAGGTGGTGGTGTATAGACTCCTAACAAAGAGGCCGCAGAATTGAAATTATTCCGTTGCTCCAATGCGCGATTATTATAACCCCCACTAATAGATCCCTCCTCATTAAGAAAAATATTAGCTGCTTCTAAAAAGCTATCCGTTGCATTAGCAACAGAAAAACAAACGAGAGAGCTAGTTGTCAATAGTGCAACTGCTATAGATTTTCTTAGTAACATCCTTACATCCTTAATAAGCCCAGCTAATAAACTCTATTAATATCATTATAAGCAAAAGAATGCAATAAAATAAAACAGAACAAACAATATCACATTTACTCGGTTTTACTTAAAGCTACCTACAATAATCAATTAACTACGTCTGAAAACCAAGGTTTTCAATCCTTTTTGTTGCTTATTCGAAAAAATATCAGGCGAATTTATTGATTTTTTAAATATATACTGAGGTGCATATACCTGCATATTTTTAATAATATAGTTAGCACTCAAATCAGGAGCGTTCAAGCATAACAATAAATTACTGTCATAGCTCATAAAATCATCTAGACATTTCATAATTTTAAGGCTGCTAATTGATAACGATGTTGTAATTGGATGCTGGTACACCTCGACAAAACTGAGAGTAAATAATCAGCTAATTGCTTAATTTTTTCAGGTGACTCAGGTTTATACAGGGTTATTAATAAGACAGGAGGTAAGCAATCAATGCTTAGATGTTCAAGACCTTCATAAGCATGACCACGCCCATGAAATAGACGCTGAGCCTACAATAATGCCTTGTTATCTTAAGGAAGATAAATCCAACGTGCAATATCTGCTATTGATAACATACCTTTAAATAAGTCAATTTGCTGATAACTGATCTTTTCTAATCGGTGGCGTTAAAAATCCATCCGCCCAATCAGGGTCAACTGTCTCACCTTTACTATTAATCAAGGGTAAGTCGCTATCATTCCAGCCTTTAATACCTGTTTTAAGTGATAGCACATTCTTATACCCCATCAACTGCATTGTGAAGGCTGCAGGGACACTTCTATTCCCTGAACGACAAACTAATATCACTTGACGATCGCGGGCTTTCACTAATTCTGGAGCAGTATCAGGATAATCCCAATCGCAGGCTGTTTCCAAAATACCACGTGGAATATGCAACGAGCCTTTAATATAACAATTTTCAAACTCATTTATTTCACGTACATCTACCAATAATAGATCAGGATTTTCATCCATTAACTCTTCTAAATCCCAAGGAAATATTTCCTCAACACTCAAAAGCATATCTGCAATCAATTGCTTAAATGTTTTAGCCATTATCGCAAGTCCTCTATATTTTTTATGTCGTTTAGAAGCATTTTAAGTATTAAATTTTCCACTAAAGTGAAAAACGATAAAAACAGTTCTTAGGAACTTCTTTATCGAGCCGTATAAACAAACTTCGTTTTCTTCACACCATATTCCACTGCCATTACGGCTGCGGTAATACGTGAACTAATATTCAATTTACGCAAAATAGCTTTTACATGTAGTTTAACTGTACCATCAGAAATCCCTAAATTACGTGCAATCACTTTATTGCTCTGCCCTTCGGCTAATAAGGTCAATATTTCAAATTCACGCGGTGTTAATGATGAAAATGGATTTATTTTTTCTTCTTTAGGTTTTATCTTTCCTTGAACCGCCTGTGCTAGTACGGGGGCAAGGTCGGGTGCTACCACTGTTTTACCCTCAATAATATCTTTAAGTGCTACCACTAGCTCATCAGGTTCCATATCTTTTAATAGATAACCTTGTGCTCCATTTTTTAAAGCACCAATTAAATCTTCTTCAACACTACTAGTGGTTAACATAGCAACAGGTAAATCGGGATGGTCTTTCTTTAATAAACGTAAGACAGCAATACCATCCATTTTAGGCATACGCATATCGAGCAAAACAACATCAAGTTCTGCTTTGAACTCGTTTGCCATTTTAAGTCCTTCCTCACCATTGCCAACAGATGCAAGTACTTTTATACCTCGACGTGTTAATAGATCTTTCAATCCTGCACGAAATAAAGTGTGATCATCAATTAGTAATATTCTTTCATTCATAAGATATTATCCTGAGTCGTTATGACCTTATCGTTCTTGAAAACTCGATTAATCGGGGTATTTACAGTTGCCGCTTGCTCCGTCACATGAAAGGCAAGTTGTACCAGTGTACCCCCCTCCTCCTCAGATTCAAAATGAATTTCACCATTAATCCTTTCTGCCCGTTCTTGCATAATAGACAAACCAAGGTGTTCACCTGCCTTTTCATTTCGCTGATGGCTAGCTTCGCTAATACCAATCCCATCATCTTCAATCAATACACTACAATCACCTTTTTCAGAGCTTCTCATCAATACTCTAACAGTTTCAGCTTGGCTATGTTTGCGAATATTAGCTAATGATTCTTGCACAATACGCACGACTTCAATTTCAGTATCACGCGACAAATCACCTAGCTCCCAGTTATGATAGAAAAACACATCCATCTTAGTATCACGGCGAAAACGCTCTATCACACGCTCTACTGATCGCACCACACCTTTACCATCAACAGGCGCTCTAAAATGAGTAATTAAACTACGCAGTTCCAGATACGCATCATCAATACCATTTTCTAAACCTTCCAATTCTTCCCAAATAGCAGACTCATCCCCCACATTCATAGTGTCATCAAAGAGGCGAATTTTATAACGCAAACTTGCTAGTGTTTGCGCTAAGGAATCATGTAATTCATGCGCCATTCGAGTACGTTCTTTAATAATTGAAAGCAAACGTGCATCATCTTCAACACTGGCTTTTTCTATTGCCATCCCTAAATGCTGTCCAATACTCACTAATAATTCATGTTCACCTTCCATTTCTTTATGGTTTTCACGACGCACAAAAAGATTATAAACGCCTAATGTTTTACCTCGATATTGCAAGGGTATAGCTAACATTTCAATATTATCAGAACCAAAAAACTGCTCACCAATCAATTTGCCACAAACCCTAACATCAGCACGCACTTGAATTTTACCATCAATGGCCGCTTTACCGCATAAACAGCTTGGTAATGGTAAAGTATCTTCTTTAGCAATAACGCTATCAGACAAGCCAATACTCGCTACTAAAAACATTTGATTATTATTATCTAATAAGCGCACGGTTGCCGCCTCCGCTTTTACTACCCCTGTCAAAGTGTATAAAAACTGCTGCAATAAATCTTCAAGATTTTGCGACTGATTAATACAAGAGGCAACCTCATAAAGTACACTAAGATAATGTTTTTTCTGTTTAATATACTCAGTCTGACGTAATAAACGCTTTTGTTGCACTAGCGCAAGCGCCTCATAATCATCAGAGATACGATTGATATGCTGACGAATACTTAAAGAAGGACAACGGCTCGAATACAACGCCATGCGACTAGACAGCTCCCCTTTTAACAAATGATCAGCCCATTCTGAAAGGTCATTACCAAAGCGGTTGAATTCTCGCCATATCCAATACAGTAACAGCAGTAATAATAATAACCCGATTCCTGCAAATAACCACAACATAGTCATTAAAGGAATAAACCAACCAATCTCTAGCCCCACATCCACAGACCAGAAATAAACAAAACCAATCACCACAAAAACAAGCACTAAAGCCGCCAAAACAATACTTGCCAACCAAGGCAGGCTAACAACTTTTTGTTGTTCTATCTCTGGTAAATCACTCTTAGCAATTTTCCGTTTAAGCGTATGAGAAGACCATTTAGTCGTAATAGGATCACCTTTTACCTTGTTTTTACGTGAAGGCAGAGTCTCTAGAACTGATTTAAGGGAGATATTTGGCATAAGTACAAATGATTAGGAAATTCATTGCTTGGAACTTTCTTACCTATTCTTCAGGTGCTTTATAATTGGGATCATTTGGATTCATAAAGACAAATTCCATCTTACCGTCCAGCTCAATATAATCAATCATCATACCTGCAACTAAATTAGCAGAGGCAGCATCAACAACTAGCTCTACCCCTTCCGACACAGCTTTTACATCCCCATATTTGCTATGATTATCGAAACCCATTTGATAATGAAACTCCCCTTTATCATTTTTTTCAACGGCAACACGTAAAGGCTCTCCTTCTGCCTTTGTTTCTATAATAGATTTTTTGATTTGTACTGCGGCCGCAGCTGACACTGTAAACATATTTTAGATCCTTAAACTCTTAAAAAATTAGTATTATTTGTTTTGATAAAATCAACAAAATACTTCGCCCAATGATAGCGGTCTGTATCTCGTATATGGGTATAGGA
>WGBH01000094.1 GCA_015494435.1 Thiotrichaceae bacterium
AAAAAAAACAAAAACAAACAGCAATGTCCTTTGATATTGTTAATACTAGTATAACTATTTATAAAAAGCTTGCGTTCGGGCAAAATTCATCCAGTTTTTTTTAAAATATTTTAAATTTAGGTCAAAAAATGGAAAATACAGTATTTAGGGGTAGTCTTAATATCCACTATTACGATAGTTTTGCTTAAGATATTTGTTAGGAGCAATCTCTCCTATCACTACGGTTCTATTAAATCGCTTGCCTTTTCTAATATATTCTAGATTAACACGTGAACCAATATGCAAGTTCCCGATGCGATTTTTTAGGTTAGCACTATTTTTAATCACTATACCATTGACCCGTGTTACGATATCCCCTGCTTCAAAGCCTGCAACATCTGCGGGTGATCCAATAATGACCGCTGAAATCAAAGCACCTTGGTTATTACGCATTCCAAAGGCTTTCACTAAGGATTGACGTAAATCTTGAATTTCGATACCAAGTTGTCCACGTTTTACCTTACCGTATAAAATTAACTGATTTTTTATATTTTTGATCATATTAGAAGGAATAGCAAAACCTATCCCCACGCTTCCACCACTTTTCCCGCCTAAAATAGCAGTATTAATACCAATCAGTTCACCGCGCAGATTCACTAAAGCACCGCCTGAATTGCCAGGATTAATAGGAGCATCGGTTTGAATAAAGTCTTCATAATCTTCAATACCTAACCCTGTACGACCTAATGCACTGACAATGCCTGAGGTGGCAGTTTGCCCTAGACCATAAGGATTACCAATGGCAACCACAAAATCACCCACACGTAAGCGATCACTATTGGCAAAACGCATTGCGACTAAGTGCTTTGCTGGAATGCGGATAACAGCAACATCAGCTTTTAAATCTTTACCAATAATATGTGCATCAAATTGGCGACCATCATGAAGTCTCACAATAATTTTATTTGAACCTGCTATCACATGTGCGTTGGTTACGATATAGCCTTTTTTTGCATCAATAATAATACCTGAACCCGTACCGCCACCTCGTCCATGTTGATTACCAAAATAGTATTGTTTTGGTCTACCACGCCCTTGAGTTGAAATATTAACAACAGAATCTGTGACTCTTTCAAGCATATCTGCTAGGGAAGGTAAAGGTCTTCCATTAACCACCGTTGGTAGGCTGGCAAAAGTAACCCCCGATAATGCTAACAATAGATACATGAAAATAATATAAAAGGGAGTGGTTTTAAACTGGCACATTGTTCTGTCTTCTCCTTATGATTTTCTGGGATTCCATTGAAAATGTTTTTCCATCTTTTCATACATCTTTTGATCAGCATCGTTCTTAATCGGAGGAGTGAGTATATTGATCACCACATATTGATCCCCAGCTACTTTCCCAGGCAAGCCTTTTCCTCTCAAACGCATTTTTTGTCCCGTATAAGCACCGGCAGGAATTTTCAATTTAATACTACCTGAGAGTGTCTTAACAGCGATAGTTTTACCCAAAGCTGCTTCCCATGGGGATAATAATAAATTGAGATAAATATCTTTATTTTCAACTTTATAATCAGGATGATCCTTTAGTTTCACCGTTAATAATAAATCACCACCATTAGCAGCTTTGCCTCGTAATCGAATCTTTTTTCCTTCCTCAATTCCTTGAGGAATTTTCACATCAAGGCTTTTACCATTGGGTAGACGAATGGTTTTCTTTGCACCTTCAAAAACATCCTCAAGTGTAAGGTTAATGGTTGCAGTTTGCGCGTTAGGAGCAGAACTTGCTCCTCCTCTTGCACCATAAGAATTTGTAGATTGAGATTGTTGTCCGTTACCAAAAAAGGATTCAAAAAAATCACTAAACCCTGCGTTGGGTTGTTGTGAAAATCCAGCTGAACCAAAACCGTGAGATCCTGCATAGGAAGATTGACGTTGTTGTCTTTGCTCCCAACCTCCTCGCCCCATTTGATCATATTGCGCTCGTTTTTTCTTGTCTTTTAAAACATCATAGGCCTCACTCACATCTTTAAAGCGCGCTTCTGCATCGCTTGCCTTACTGACATCGGGATGATATTTACGTGCAAGACGACGATAGGCTTTTTTTATTTCATCTTTAGAAGCCGTTTTTTTTACACCTAATGTTTTATAGTAATCTTTATATTCCATTTACTTCTCTTTTCTTTTTTTTAAATTAATAGAGGTACTCTAAAGTATTCCCACTGCTTTAGCAGATGTGGCTATCTGAAAGATAATTGCCATAATATCTTTATTAAATTGCATGATTTTTTCATCAATCTTAGGAAAAACCATGATCTCATCACCAGGAGATACTGTTAAATTAGCACCCATCAAAACTTGTCCATTAGGTTTTACAATAACAATCTTCTCTCTCTCTGCTCTTTCTGTAAAGCCACCTGAGCGTTGTATATATCCATACACTGTCGCATTAGTTGCATAGACAATAGATTGTGGTATTTGTACCTCGCCACTGATAATGACCACATCACTTTTCTTCGGAATCACAATAATATCATCCGCTTCTAGGCGAATATTTGAAATATGTCCTTTATCACTGACAATAACTCGACCATCCATTTTCACCTGTTTGGCATGTGCTATAAATTTTAAAACTAATTCTGCTTCTTTTGCTCGAATAAGTGCTTCACCGTCTGAGGAAGCGGGGGTTGTTAGCACTGCTCGTTCTAACCTAAAAATTGCTTTTTCTAAATTTTGTTTTTGGCGTAACGCAACACTTTTACGCTTTAAATAAATATTGGCAATATCTGCTTCATTAGGATCAACAGAAATATAATCAAGTAATTCCTTTAAACGTGTGCCTTTTTTTATCGAATAATAGGAATTTCCTAAATGACTGCCTTCTATCCTTACTGCCATTGTTTTCAATGGAGCATCAATAATAAAACGTAAGGTATCACCGTCCATAATAGCGGTATTTTTAAAGCGATTAATGGAAATATAATTAGACCAAGGTTTACCGTTTCTAGTCCCTAAGACAACGACATGACTGGCTTTTTTATACGGACGAGCATATTTAATCAGCTCTAAACCACGCACACTTTTACCACCAAATTCAAAACTAAACTTACCACGAACCTCACCTTCAACCTTGACTGTTCCACCTTGTTGTCCGACTAAAATGGTGTCACCGTCTTTAAATTGCAAGTAAGGAAGTTTACCCCATAATAAAAAGGCATAAAGATCAACCGTTGCAATTGCTCTGTTAGCTCGCATAATGCGTATATTACGATAGCTTCCTCGTACTGCATCAATTCCCCCAGCCTGTTGTAAAAAGCTAATCACACTATCAGTAGGGGCTCCCGCATACTGCCCTGGTCTGATTACGCCTCCCGTAACAAACACCCTTAAAGGAGCGGCGGTTAAAACATTAACATAGACTTCAACACCCGCTCTATAACGCTCCCTGAGTTTTCTTTTAACAACTCCTTGCAGATCAGCAGCTCTTACTCCAGCCACTTTTACTGCACCTATTTTTGGGATAAAGATATTACCACTGGCATCGACGACGACCACTTGATCCGCTTGAAGAGCCTCTTCAATTCCCCAAATATGCAAAGAAACTTTATCTCCCGAAATTAAGCGATAATTAGGATCAATACTGTCTTTTCGTTGTCTTGCTGCATTACCTTGAAAAATATTAGCGCCAAAAGGCTGATAGATTTGGGTCTGCTTCGCGGTTGCATTGAGACTATTACTCATCTCAGCCTGTGTAAGATTTACTATACTGAAAAGCAACAGTAATATTATTAGAAATTGAAACGCATTTTTCATATTACACCCAACCTATATGATCTTTCACGGTAGCAAATAATAGCGATACAATGCCCCACAACATAAAACAACTAAAAAACACCGATAAAATAGACATAAGTTTTTCAGGTTTTAAAGATTCATCAGGTAATTGTGGTTGTACGATAACATCTAAATATTGTTGTTTACGATCTGACTCAAGCCTTGCTGCTCGATAAGAACCTAAAGCCGCTAAATAGACCTGCTCCGCAAACTGTAATTCTGATTTAAACGTATTAGTTTTTTGAATCACACGCGTCACTGTCTTTCTTTTTCCCCTTGAACGTGCCTGTTGTTTTCTAATCTGTCGTTTTAGGGAAGATATTTTAACCCTAGCTGCACGTACTTCAGGCGATGAGGGTTGTAAAAAGCTATTAAGACGGGTCAAATTAGCCTCTGAAGTGGCAAGTTGTGTTCTTAATTCCGTAATAATTCCTTGATCTGCTAAGATACGCTGTTGAGGAATAACAATTTGTTCTTTATCACCATATTTTGCTATTTTTTTACGAATATTACCCAAAGCAAGTTTTGCCGCTTGCAACTCTGTATTGGCTAATCTCAATGTATCAGAACGTGAATTGTTGGATAAATTATTAATAAATTTCAACGTCTGACGTAGTATTTCTTGCGCTATTTTAACCGCATCTTCGGGTTTAAAGGCAGTGACTTCTAAAGTGCTAATCCCTGAATTGCTATCATAATTAATCACAATAATATTATTTTTCCAATAATCAAGGATATCTTCTTCACTCACTTTTTCATTTGGATTCAGCAAATAAGAGATTAAATCTGGTCTTAAACTCGCCCACCAGTCAATATTATCGTTTGAAAACAGAGCTTTTATGTCCAGATTTTGTTTTGCTTGCGATAAAAATTGACGCGAAAGAATATAATCCTTAGCAATTAAGGATTCTCCAGCGGATGCCGATAATCCTGGCATTCCTGTTA
>WGBH01000095.1 GCA_015494435.1 Thiotrichaceae bacterium
ATTAACCGCAGAGGGTGTCAGAGTTATTAATAAAAACGTAATGGCATCATGGGCTGAGCAAGCAATATTAGCAGATGCAGGTGATTTCAAAAGGTTGAAGGCATTACAAAACAAATTAAAAAAAGGATAGATAGATGAAAAACCCATTAAAAGTCATTGGTTTATTTACCTATTTAATGGTTGTTTTTCTAAATGCTTTTGTTGATATTGGACATAAAATAATAATCCAAAATACCATTTTTAAAACCTACGATGGGCAACAACAGATTATTTTTACTGCAATTGTTAATGCACTGATACTATTGCCCTTTATTATGCTTTTCACCCCTTCTGGCTATATTGCGGATAAGTACCCTAAAAACACCGTTATGAAGCTCAGTGCTTGGTTTGCATTGGGTATTACGCTCTTAATTACCCTTAGTTACTATCAAGGCTGGTTCTGGTTTGGTTTTAGCATGACCTTTCTCTTAGGATTGCAAAGCGCACTCTATTCTCCTGCAAAATATGGCTTTATTAAGGAATTGGTCGGTGAGCGTGGTTTAGCGAAAGGCAATGCTGCGGTTCAAGCCATCACCATGTTTTCAATTCTTGGGGCGACTTTCTTTTTCGCCCTTCTATTTGAACAACTTTTATCAGGCCTAACATGGGAAAGTAAAGATGATCTATTGACCTTTATTGCGCCTTTAGGATGGGTCTTGGTTGGCTTAACGCTATTGGAACTCTTCTATGCTTACCGTCTACCTGATAAAAAATCAATCAATCAAAAAATGTATTTTAATTGGAAGCATTACCGCACAGGAAAAACCCAATTACGCAATCTACGTTTAGTCTATCACCACCCTTATATTTGGTTATCCATTCTTGGTCTATCAACCTTTTGGGCTATTTCCCAAGTCATGTTGGCAACCTACCCTGAGTTTGCTAAATCACAGCTTTTAATCACTAATACTGCGGGGGTGCAAGGTTTAATGGCATTAGCAGGTATTGGGATTATGCTCGGTTCATTTATTGCAGGCAAATTATCTGATCATCATATTGAAACAGGTTTAATTCCTGTGGGTGCATTGGGAATCACACTATCACTTGCATTATTTGTTATTGTGGATTCAACCTTATTACAAGGGCTTAACTTCTTGTTTTTAGGCGTAATGGGGGGCTTCTTTGTAGTGCCTTTAAATGCTTTGATTCAATATCACGCCCATGATGAACAGTTAGGACGCGTATTAGCATCAAATAATTTGATTCAAAATATTATGATGCTCAGTTTTCTAATTCTGACTGTCTCGCTGGCAATGATAGGGGTGGATAGTATCAGTATTATTTGGCTACTTGTTTTAGTGGCTGCAATTGGTAGCGTTTATATTATTTTAAAAATGCCTGAATCCTTACTGCGCTTTATGATTAGCCGCCTTTTTGCGATGCGTTATAGTATGACGGTGTTAGGATTTGAAAAATTACCTGCATCGGGAGGTATTTTACTACTGGGCAATCATATTAGTTGGGTCGATTGGGCCTTGGTACAAATAGCAAGCCCTAGACAGTTGCATTTTGTAATTGAGCGTTATTACTATGAGCGTTGGTATTTAAAAGGGGTTTTAGATTTATTTGGTGTTGTCCCTATTCATAGTGGAGGAGCCGCTGCCTCTTTAGAAACAATTAATGGCTTGCTAAAACAAGGCAAAGCCGTCTGTTTGTTCCCAGAGGGAGCGATTAGTCGGACAGGACAATTAGGTGAAATTAAACGTGGCTATGAAAAAGCAATTAAAAGCACTGGTGCTAACATCATTCCCTTTTATTTGCATGGCTTATGGGGCAGTCGTTTTTCTCGTTCGACAGGCTTTTTTAGAGCCAGTCGTCGCTCAGGGTTTAAACGCGATATTATTGTTGCCTTTGGTGATGCATTACCCGCAACCACATCCGCGGATGAACTAAAACGGCGCTTATTTGATCTTTCATTTCTCTCTTGGCAAAAATATTCACATCAGATCGCGCCTATTCCTATACGTTGGTTACAAACTGCAAAGCGAATGGGTTTTCGCATGGCAGCCACCGATGCAATAGGAGCGCCTTTAAGCCACTATAAATTCATGACGGCAGTGTTTCGTTTTTCTAAATTAATAGCGAAGAAAAGTCCAGAGCAAAATATTGGTCTATTAGTCCCTGCAAGTGTAGGCGGTGCAATCACTAATATGGCGGTTTTATGCCTTGGTAAAACAGTGGTTAATTTAAACTTCACCGCCAGTATTGACGCCATGCAAGGCGCGGTTAAAAGTGCAGAGATTCAAACCATTTACACCTCAAAGAAATTCCTTAAAAAACTAGAGCAACGTGGTATCCATATTAGAGAAACATTCCCTGATACTAAACTGGTCTACTTAGAAGATTTTCGTGCAGAAATACCTAAAAGCAGTATGTTCATTACCTTGCTATCAAGCTTCTTATTACCCACTAAAATCTTAAAATGGATTTATCTAAAACCCATTAATAAAGAAGCGACTGCTGCTATTTTATTCTCTAGTGGCAGCGAAGGCACACCTAAAGGCATCGAACTGAGTCACCTAAATCTTGCTACTAATGCACGTCAAGTCTCTGACCTATTAAATAGCAGAGAAAATGATGTAGTGATGTCAACCCTACCCACCTTTCATGCTTTTGGTCTTTTAGCCACTACTTTCATGCCTTTAAGCGAAGGCATCCCCATTGTTTGCCATCCTGATCCAACCGATGTGGTGGTGATTGCCAAAGCCGTGGCGCGTAATAAAGCGACCTTCCTCTTTGGAACATCAACATTCCTACGTTTATACACCAAAAATAGACGAGTACATCCTTTAATGCTCGCCACACTACGCATGGTGATTGCAGGGGCGGAACGTCTTAACCCTGATATTCGTCACGCCTTTAAAGCTAAATTTCAAATTGATATTTTAGAAGGCTACGGCACCACAGAAACCTCACCCGTTGCCAGCGTCAATATCCCTGATCAAATAGACACAAACTATTGGAAAGTCCAACAAGGTAATACACCAGGAACCGTGGGTATGCCACTGCCTGGAACTAGCTATCGCATTGTTGACCCTAACACTCTGCAAGAACTCACTACAGGAGAAGACGGCTTAATCCTTATTGGCGGACCGCAAGTGATGAAAGGTTATCTCAATGCCACTGAAAAAACCGCTGAAGTAATTCTCGAAATAGAAGCACAGCGTTGGTATAAAAGTGGAGATAAAGGGCATTTAGATCAAAATGGATTCCTCACCATCGTAGATCGCTACTCCCGCTTTGCCAAACTCGGCGGTGAAATGATCAGCCTCACCGCTGTAGAAGACATTATTCGCAAAGCATTACAAGACCCAGAGTTAGAACTCGTCGCAGTGAATATCCCTGATGAGAAAAAAGGCGAAAAAATTGTGCTATTAATTGCCAGTGATATAACCGCTAAAGCACTGAAAACCACCCTACTAAAAGCAAACATCAACCCAATGATGCTACCTGCAAAAGTGATCAATGTGGATGAAATTCCTAAATTAGGCAGTGGCAAAACCGACTTTTCATCAGCGAAAAAAATGGTTTTAGCAGGGTAATAATTTAGAGCGAATTGTTCTTCTTTTCCTAGTTCCCAAACTCCCGTTTGGGAATGCGGCTTAGCCCGACGGGGTTTGTTACTAGGCTGTCGAAACGCCCCACGAAAAAACAACAATATCATTTAAATTCAATGATATATAAGAATTAAA
>WGBH01000096.1 GCA_015494435.1 Thiotrichaceae bacterium
CTCTTTCCGGGGCCCTCAATGCTCTTGCTAGACAAACCGAAAACCAAAGGTTTAAGCAAATTCTATCCGAAATTAAAGAAACCGTAGAAAAAGGAGAACCTTTTTCTAAAGCGCTCCGCAAACATAATAAAATTTTTGGCGATCTCCTTATCAATATGATTGAAGCCGGGGAAATAAGTGGAAAATTAGAAGAAACATTAGAACAAATTTTTATCCAAATGAAAAAAGAACACGAAATAAAATCTAAAGTCAAAGGGGCTATGATCTATCCCGCTGTAGTTTTGATAGCTATGATTTTAATTGGCATAGGAATGCTTGTATTTATTGTCCCTCGCATTGCTAAAATTTTTGCCACCTCTAATATTGAACTTCCTCTTCCAACCCGTTTACTAATCAGCGCCAGCAACCTCTTTATTCATCACGGTTTTCTTGTCTTTGTAGTTTTTTTCTCTTTTTTACTACTATTCTTCTACCTTATAAAAACCCCTAATGGAAAATATTATTTTGACAAAACGCTTCTCTCTTTACCAGTTATTGGTAAAATTATCAAAAAAATTAACATTGCTCGCTTTAGTCGCACCTTAAGTTCTCTTCTAAAGACCGATATTCCTATCACTAGGACATTAGAAATTACTGCCCAAGTTTTAGAAAATACCTTTTACAGATCAGCTTCTCAAGAAGCTTCTTCTAAAGTGGCCCAAGGAATAAACATTGCTGCCACTTTAGAAAAAAAAGAAAATATTTTTCCGCCAGTAATAGTAGAAATAATTTCTGTTGGTGAAGAAACAGGGAGTTTAGATAATGTTCTATCTGAAATAGCCGACTTTTATGAAGAAGAAATTGATCAAACCATGAAAAATCTTCCTTCTCTTATTGAGCCGATATTAATATTAATCTTGGGCGCAGGAGTAGCTATGATGGCTTTGGCCATTATCATGCCTATGTACTCTCTCACTGAAGCAATATAAATCAAAACAAAAATGTTAAACTTTTGGTACCCCAAAAAACTAATCATTTTAAAAGCAAAAAGACAAGGAGTGACCTTAATTGAAGCTCTTATTTCTATTTTTATAATCTCTCTTTTAGTTTTAGGAATTTATTATTTAATGGACTATGCTACTAAATTAAATAATAACAATAAACACTATTTGGCAGCTGCTGCTATTTTAAACGAAAAAATGGAAAAGATTCGCAATCTCCCCTATTCCCAGGTAGGAACTATAACCGGTATGGTTCACGGGGTAATTCCAGATAATGAAACAATAACTCAAGGAGGAGATACTTTTCATATAAACACAGTTGTCCAATACGAAGATGATCCTTTTGATGGAACTGATATTGCCTTAGGAGGTACCGACACCGTCCCCACTGATTATAAAGTTGTAACCATTACTGTTTCTTGGGATTGCGGTTTAGGTAATAAAAAAATACGCTTATCTACTATTATTGCTCCACGCGGGCTAGAAACAAGCGCAGGCGGAGGAACTTTAGTAGTATCTGTTATAAATGCTAGTGGACTTCCTGTAGAAAATGCTACTATTCATATTAGCAACAGCTCAACTGACCCGGTAATTGATTTTGATTCTCTCACTAACTCAGACGGAAAAGTTATCTTTTATGGCGCCCCTACCTCAACCGAAGGTTACAATATTATTGCTTCTAAAACTGGCTACAGCTCTAGTTATACCTTACCACGCACTCCTGAAAATCCTAACCCCACTAAACCTTACGCCACTGTTGTTGAGGAGCAAAAAACAGAAATAAGTTTTGCTATTGATCTTCTTTCTAATCTAACCATAAAAACAATAACCAGAACTCTTCCTAATAATTGGCAGATAAATACTGACTCTTCTGAAGAAGATCAGATACTCCCTGATATTGCGACTGATCAAAATGGATATCTTTATTTTGTTTGGCAAGACTTTCGCAATGGATCATCTGGAAAAATATATGCCCAAAAATATAATATAAATCATTCCCCCCAATGGGTTTCAGACATCGTTATCGGTTCAGCCGATAACCAAACTAACCCCCACATAACAAGCGACAAAGACAACAACCTTTATATTGCTTGGAATGATAATAGTAATGGAAACCAAGATTGTTATTTAGTGAAAATTGATTCTAACGGCAACAATTTATGGAGTGGCTCAAAAAAAATCAACACTGATGCCGGCTCAACAGACCAGACCAATCCCCAAATAATTATTAGCCAAATTGATACCCAAGCTACCAGCACAGTAGTATGGGAAGACAACCGTAATGGGAATTTAGATATTTATGTTCAAAAATTTGACAGCTCTGGAAATGCTCTCTGGGCTAACGACCTAAAAGCCAATAACGACGGGGGAACTACTGACCAATACTCCCCTGCTCTGGCTGTTGATTCTAATGACAATATCTATATTGCTTGGACCGACAAA
>WGBH01000097.1 GCA_015494435.1 Thiotrichaceae bacterium
CTCATAGTGTTTAAATAGCAAGCGATGTGTTTTCTAGCCACTCTCATACGAAGAGCTGGTTTATAATGTCGATGAATGGTAGAGATATGTGCTATTGCTATCTTAATTTGTTTATTTTTTGATAGAGGCTTCTTTACCTCATTTGTGTTTAAATAGTGATTTATTTCCTCAAATATCCAAGGTCTTCCTTTGGTGATTCTTCCTAACAGAAGACCATCAACTTGAGTGTATTTTAGAATAAATAGGGCATCTTGCATGGTTATAATGTCACCATTGGCAATAATTGGGATATTGGATTGTTGTTTTACTGCGCGTATGGTTTCATATTCTGCATGTCCCATAAAACGCTCTTCTCGACTTCTACCATGAATGGAGAGTGCTACAATGCCAGATTCTTCCGCTATATGAGCAATTTCGAGCGCATTTTTATTCTTATTTGACCAACCTGTGCGTATTTTTAGTGTAATGGGAAGTTCAACAGCAGACACAATACTGCTTAAAATATCTTCTACACGTTCAGGATATTGCATTAATGCTGAGCCAGCCGCTTTATTGCATACTTTTTTTGCTGGGCAGCCCATATTAATATCCAATATCTGTACGCCTTGATCAGCACAGCGTTTTGCAGCCTCAGCCATAGTATAGGGGTCTGTTCCAACAATTTGTGCACAGCGAGGCTCTGCTTCATTTGCTGATATAAAGCGTGTGGAGGATTTGTTCGATTTCCAGAGGCTTGTATCAGATGCAAGCATTTCTGATGTCGTCAGTCCTGCACCAAATGAACGGCATACATCCCTGTAGGGACGATCAGTTAATCCTGCCATTGGAGCAAGTAATAGATTGCTTGAAAGCTGGTACGGACCAATGTGAAGTGGTTTGAGCATAAAAAATATTACATAAATTTAAAATTAAAACGAGTCGCTTTTTCACCAGGGTCGGCAATCTTTAGTTGTAAAACAACTTCTTTTTTAGGAGCAAATACTTCATTTTCAGAGTGTTGTTGAAGATATTCTTTTGGCTTAAAACGCCTTAATGCAATGATGTTTTCTTGGTTATCTAAAAGGGTTACTTCAATATAAGGATAAGGCTGAGCCTGTTTTGATTTGTTTTCAATTAAGGCAGAAATAAGCAACACACCACTATCATTAGGATGGCTAATGATAGTTCTCTTGATCATTTGTACCTGTTCAGGATTTCGTTTTAACTCCTGTGTAAACCAATGGTTATGACGGTATAACACCTGAAAAATCAAGAGCGATAACAAAGAAAGCACTGCTAAAATATGCAGGCTATTGATGTTTTTTTTTGTAACTCGTGAGTATTTTGGTGTTAGTACATCAGGGTCTATAATGTCATCTTCATCTGTCGCTTTATTTTCTAACTTTTTTTTTGGCAATGTTGTTGTTAGCGTATCCATCGCATTAAAAATAGCATCGCATTCGCCACAGCGTAATTTTCCTTGTGCAACCGTGAGTTCTTTCATTCTAACGCGGAACACGGCTCCGCAATGTGTGCATTGTGTAAACATAAATTGCTTCGTTTTTATATAATGCGTAAAAGTATAAAAGAATGTGTCATTGGATTGTAGAATATTATTTTCATAGTAAAAGTAGTCTAATATCTATTTTTTGATGCCAAAGTTGTTGCATCGTCTGTGTATGCTGGTGAAGCTGACTGCTATTATAAAAATGAAGACGACCAGCACAGCTTGATAGGTTAAGTAATTGTTGTCTCTTTAGTATTCGTTGCAATTGAAGAGCAACAGGTTTGCCAGTATCTAGTATTTTTATATCATCACCAACGATCATACGAATTGTATTATTGAGAAAGGGATAGTGCGTACAACCGAGAATAAGGGTGTCGACCTGTTGTTTTAATAAGGGCAATGTGTATTGTTTGATAAGTTGACGAGTATCGTAACGGTCTAAATGATTTGCCTCTACTTTTTCGACTAAACCGGGGCAGGGCTGAGCTAATACCTTGGTGTGTAGAGCGTGTTTGATGGTTAAAGAGGTTAAGCGTTTGCTCTGAAGGGTTTGTTGTGTGGCTAAAACGCCAACAACACCTGTTTTACTAATTTTTACAGCAGGTTTAATGGCAGGTTCTAATCCTACAATGGGAATAGGCAATTGCTGTCTTAGGGAATCGACGGCGGCGGCAGTTGCAGTATTACAGGCGACTACCAGTGTTTTAATATTTTTTTTGAGCAAAAAGTTAGCGATTTTTTGTGAGCGTTGTTTTATATAATCCCTGCTTTTCTCGCCGTAGGGGGCATATTTAGAGTCTGCTATATAAATCAGATTCTCATGCGGAAGCAGTTTATGGATTTCTTGTAAAACCGATAGCCCACCCACTCCGGAGTCAAAGACACCGATAGGCTGGGTATTAAAATTATCAATCATTGGTATTAAAGAAGGTGCGTAAAATTAGGAGGTTTTATGCATCTTCTCAGTTTGGCTGTTTTAACGACCATGCAAAAAGTTAATTAAAGCATTATATTTAGGTGAGGAATGTTGCTCAACATTATCCAACATCCCAAAATAGCTATGGTTATTAATGGTCGCAATACCATTGAAGTGCATTAATAAACCACCGCCTTGATTTCTCCATGTATTGAGATAGCGATTATAGGCCTGTGCCATACGAGGATCCTGATTGGCTTTTGCGAAGAATTCAAAGATTTTCTCATCATGAATAACATGGGGGCGATCAACACGCAGTAAATGTTGCCCACCTTCATAACCTAATAATTTCAAACCGTGTTTATGGGCAAGTTTAATATTAGGTTTAATACGTACCTCTGTTAGACGCTCCATTGCTCCGCCTGGGTATTGATCTTTTATTAATCCACCCCGTAGTATTTCTGTAAACAGATTATTCATGCCTCTGCTGCCTTGACGTGACCAGTTACGAACTAAATTGCGGTTTTCAATTCGTGCAATATAGTCACCAAAATAAGGACCAACTGCATAGGCATCAATATATTTAGAGCAAGGTTGACCACCAACTAGGGGACAGCTAAGCGCCTCTTCCCCTAAGGTTGGTCCACCCGCATAAGAAGAAAGGACGCAGACAACATCATTGCGACGACCACCAAACACCTGCTTCCAAATTCCACACATTTCTTTAGTACGTTTTCCTAAATAATTTAGTGCAAGTTTCATTTTACGTGAATTAGAACTTAATTTAGGATAAGCCTGAGGCCATAATCTAAGTCCTTCTCGTGCGGCATAATGAGTAGCAGGATACATCATATTCCACACCTCGTTGGAATATTCAACATAAACCTTCTGTCCACGTTTTAAGCGTTGTTTAACTGTGCGCGCAAAGTTATTAATAAAATTATCAGTCGCTAAATGGGGCATGGAAAACCAAGGAGCAGCATTAATTGTATTAGCAAGATCAACCATGGTTTCTACAGGCATGCCAGCATTATTATAATAGTGTGCATTAGTAGGTGTCGTGCGTTCATTCCAATTGGCAAGTTGGGTGTCTTTAGTGTTTTGCCACGGCATAAAGCGCAGAGCATTAAAAGGACGAATAGTGCGGATATATTCAGGATTAAACTGTTGTGATTGATAAATATTTTCGTATTTTTTTGGAATAACTTTGATATCACGAATATAATTACGAGGATTAACAGATGCAAGATGGATGCGTAAACCTTTAGAGGAAGTCAGTGTAAAGTCAATTCGCCCTGGGCGTTGTTGAATGACATTAACCCCGCCATGTACGCTAATCTCTCCTTCTCCTTTGTAGGTGACAAAATAATCTCCTAATGGAAAATGGGGAGGCATATCCCAAATACTATTCACGGTGGTAAAAATGGGTGATTCACCACGAGCTGGTAAACGTGTAACCCAGCCATTTCGATCAAGAGACACCAAATGCGATTCATTGGTATTAAAGGCAGTACGTTTAGTACAACCAGGATCAATAGGACGATTTTGTTGCCAGTCAAATTCACAAGAAGTAATCCAGCCGCGTGATACTTTAAAAATATCAATAAAAGGGATGGAGGAGGTCAGTTTATGTAAAGGGCTTACATTAAGACCTAATCGGTTTCCAGGATTGGCTTGCAGTGTATTAGTCAAACCCAGTAGGATTAAAAACATTAGCACTATTTTGATCATCCATATTGTGTATTTTGTTGCACTCATAAGTATTCCTTTTACTTTGTAATGGTACAGTGAGAGTTTATGAAAATATTTATTCTAAAAAGTTTACTTTAAATGACAATAGGTAAAATTTTTAATCACAGGAAGCTTGTTGCGACCATTTTCCTGATGAGTCAACCTACTAGTTTAGCAATAGTTGGATTATTTGCACGTTCTGATTAGTTGATTTCATCAGTTAATATAATTTGTTTAATCTAATTCATCCTATTTTTTATAAAATTAGTGATTAAGCCGACAAGAAAAACCTACAAATATCTATAAAATAGTATAAGAAAATCTATAAATCTAAACTTCATCGTTTGAGTAACACTTGATAGTTACTCTTTACCTGCATCAC
>WGBH01000098.1 GCA_015494435.1 Thiotrichaceae bacterium
ATTATAGGTATGAAAAACCTAGAAAAAACTTTTTTAGATGAGCTTACTCAAGAAGGTTACAAACAATGAATTTAGTAATCTTACTTGCCTTTTTGCCCTAGAATACTCTCATAGCAGTTGCGAAAAGAAAGCAAAAAGTAAGCGAATCGAAGGCTGGATGATTGGTATTTTTTAAGAGGCATCAGGTTTGAATTTTAATGATATCGAATTAATACAATAACGCTTACCTGATGGTTTTGGTCCATCTTCAAAGAGATGTCCTAAATGTGCATCACAGTTAGCACAACGAACTTCTGTGCGTACCATCCCAGTACTTTTGTCTGTTAAGTATTTAATTGCAGTGTCATTAATGGCTTTCCAATAACTTGGCCAACCAGAGCCTGAATCGTATTTTTCCTTAGCACTAAATAATGGAACATCACAACAAATACAGTGGTAGATGCCTTTGTCTTTCAATAGGTAATATTGACCTGAAAAGGCAGGTTCTGTACCACCTTGGCGCGTAATACGGTATGCTTCAGGGCTTAGTTTTTTACGCCATTTTGCATCCTCATTGTTATTTATTAAACTCATTTAAATATTCCATCCATTTAGAAAATAATTGTTGGTCTGGTGAAATCACCACTGAACGAGGAGTCATTGAAGGGCGAAAGACTATTTCACCCTCTAGCGTAGTGGCATAGCCACCTGCTTCGCTAACAATCAACGTACCTGCGGCTAAATCCCATAATTTCATTCCGCCATGCAAATAAGCATGACCACGATTAGCTGCCATCCATGCCCATTCCAATACACAAGCGCCAAGATTACGCTGTGATTTATAAGGTGCATTTAACATTAATTGTTGTGCTAGAGCGGGTTTGAGACGTTTTAAATCGACAATTGCCACTGCTTTATTGAGATTAAAACCACTGGGCTTGCATTGTAATCGAGAGCCATTAAGAAAAGCACCTTGTCCTTTTACGGCACTAAACATTTCATCTCGTGAAGGATCATAGGTAATACCAATAACCACTTCCCCCTTTTTTATTAAAGCTAAAGATGTTGCAAATAAAGGCAGACCTGAGGCAAAATTACTGGTGCCATCTAAGGGGTCTAAACACCATAGTTGATCAGCCGTTTCTAATAGCCGTTGCTGTTGGCTTAATTCCATTTCTTCACTTAAAAAGGCAATGTCAGGCCAATTATCTAATAAACTTTGTTGAATACGTTGATCTGCTACTAAGTCAGCCTCGGTTAATAGGCTACCATCGTCTTTGATCGAATAGGTGCTTTTATTAAATCGCGTCAATATTTCCTCATTAGCAACCTGTCGTATGATATGTTCTAGTTTTATTAAATCGGGTAGCATCAAAACTCCTTTGATTGGGTGTTATCACAACGGGCAGTTTATAGTATATGGTTAGCATTTTAGTACTTTTATTCTTAGCATTCATTACATGGTTTTGGATTGATTCTATTCGTGCTAAAGAAAAGGCCATGAAAGCCTCAGCACTTGCTTGTCAACAAATTCAAGCTCAACTGCTAGATCAAACTGCTTCTTTAAAAAGCATTAAGTTATCACGCGACCAACAAGGGCGAATGGTGCTTGAACGTGTTTATAATTTTGATTTTAGTCAGGATCGTGAACAGCGTCATCAAGGACGTGTGATTATAAAAGGCTTGAAGATAGAAAAAATTTATCTGGATATGGATCAAGGAACCACTATTTTATAATGGTCTTGGCTTAAAATATCCTTACTGTTAATGACTATAGATGTTCAAATATTAAATTTTCATAGGAGTTCAAGTTTTAGCTTGTGTGAATCAGGCAAACTAAAGCTTGGACTCCTTGAATTTGGAAATTATTTAAACACCACTTTCCAATGCTCGTAATGAAAAGAATAAAAAACGCAATAAACTCATTCAGATTACCTCGTTCCCAAATTCCTATTTGGGAACGAGACAACATACCCTGTCACGCTTAATATGGTTCGCACAAGCTAACGCTTGAACTCCTGCGGATTTGGAAATTACTTATCTGAAAAACTATATATCATCATAACTTTTTATGAAAAATGATCCCAAACTTATAAAGAATTGGCTCAAACAAAGAAAAAAGCAACACCTCTATCGCACTCACCGCTTAAGTGAATCGCCTCAACAAGCTTGTATGCGTATTGATGGAAAACAGTTACTTAATTTTTCTAGCAATGATTATCTCGGCTTAGCGAATCATCCTGATATTATTACATCCTTTAAAGTCGCTACGGATATTTATGGGGTAGGAACGGGTTCAGCACATCTTATCAGTGGACACACAAAAGCGCATCAAGCCTTAGAGGAAGCATTGGCTGATTTTACAGGGCGTGAGCGTGCTTTATTATTTTCAACAGGCTATATGGCAAATATAGGGGTGTTGAATGCACTAGCTGAACGCGGTGATGTAATCTATGCAGACCGCTTAAACCATGCCTCTTTAGTCGATGGTGCATTGCTTTCTAAGGCAAGTACAAAACGCTATCAACATAATGACACTCACTCATTAGAACGTCAGCTCAAAACACAGCAAACAGGTAATAAACTAATTGTTAGTGATGGTGTTTTTAGTATGGACGGTGATATAGCTAAGGTCAATTCTTTGGCAAATATTGCGAATAAACATCAAGCATGGTTAATGATTGATGATGCACATGGTTTTGGAACTTTAGGCACAAATGGCGCAGGTTTATTGCAACAACAACAATTAGAGCAAGATGATGTGCCGATTTTAATGGCGACACTTGGAAAAGCCGTCGGTACTGCTGGGGCTTTTATTGCAGGTTCAGAAGCATTAATTGAATATTTAATCCAAACGGCGCGCAGTCATATTTTTACTACCGCAATGCCAGCCGCCATTGCCGCCGCAACACTCACCAGTCTCGATATAATTAAAAAAGAAAATTGGCGTAGAGAAAAGCTACAACGATTAATCAAACACTTTAAACAAGGCGCGGCAGAACGAAAAATAGGCTTAATGCCATCCAATACCGCGATTCAGCCGATTAAAATAGGCAGTAGCAAAAAAGCACTCACCATCAGCCAGCAATTATTAGAACGGGGTTTATTAGTCTCCGCTATTCGCCCACCCACCGTACCTGATAACAGCGCAAGACTGCGTATTACGCTATCGACCGCACACAATACAGCAATGGTGGATGAGCTATTATCTCAATTAGATACTATTGGTATTTGAACTAACTTTAAAAAACTAAACAGTCACAGCGCCTGTTGGCGTACCTAATATCAATACATCAGCAGGTCGAGAAGCAAATAAACCAACAGTCACTACGCCTGCAAGTTTATTAAAAGCTGCCTCCATTTTAATCGCATCCGTTATTTTCATGCCATGCACATCAATAATAATATTGCCATTATCCGTCGTAAATCCTTCACGTAATATAGGCGTTGCACCCATTTTAACAATCTCACGTCCAATATAACTTTGTGCCATTGGAATCACCTCAACGGGTAATGGAAATTCACCCAGTGTATCCACTAATTTACTCTCATCTGCAATACAAACGAATTTTTCACTCGCAGCGGCAACAATTTTTTCACGCGTTAACGCCCCACCGCCACCTTTGATTAAATGCAGGCTTTTATTCGACTCATCTGCACCATCAACATAAAGCGATAATGCACCCGCATCATTTAAATCTAGAACAGTCATTCCATGCGCTCTTAAACGTTCTTCACTCGCAATAGAGCTTGCAACAGTAGCATCAATTTTATGTTTAATCTCGGCCAATAAGTCAATAAAATGGTTGGCTGTTGAGCCAGTACCAATGCCTACAATCATACCCGGTTCTACATATTCTATTGCCGCCGCCGCCGCCGCTTTTTTCATTTCATCTTGTGTCATACTGTTTTTCCTCTATTTTTTGAATACCTGTATACTACCTCTTACGTTTGCAATTTTCTCTAAAAACAGAGGCATATTTTATAAAATAACTGATGTGACGCACCCCTATCGGGTTAATATCCAAAGCTTCCATAAGTGCTAGCACCTGCTCCTTGATAATTTGTATAAACATGTTGATAAACCGACTGACTCAATTGCTCCAACTCATCATCAGGATAAGGCTCTTGAGGCAAATACTGCAACGATTGTGCAATTGTAATTTTAACCTGTGAACTCACTTGAATACTTTCACGCCAATGCGCCAGTTTTAATTTTTCAGCTTTTAATACTTCCAGTGTTGTTTTAGCTACTTCTTTAACTGCCTGTTTTTCTTTATTGGTTAATTTTGATTTCTTCAATAAATCATAAATAGCCAGTGTTTCTTCATTAAGCCCTTCTCGTATGGCGCGGTCAAGCTCAGGAGTAAGATCATTCTTCATAAAGTTATTTAAGCTATCAAAGGCTTCTTGAACAGCGTTCGGGTCTTTTCCTGCATTATATTTTTCGATGATTTCTTTATACTTTTCATAAAACTGTAAGCGGATAGGATTTTGCTTAATCATCTGCTCCAGCTTTTTTTCAATCGCCTCTTGCAGATTAAATACCACCGCGTTTTTATGCTGAGATTGTGCAAAGGCAGCGCGTAATTTATCAAAATCTAAATTACCTAAATCCACATAGTCAGAATCCCGCACAACATTTTCTTTTAGCGAGACACTCATATTCACTTCTTGCTGCAATCGCATCATTACATCGCTAATATCTGCTTGTTTAGTTTTCTGATTTAACTGTCCGTAAATTGCTTCTATCGCATTATATTGTTGGGTAAAGGGCTTTGCTTCAGCCTCAGGATACAATGCTTTATATTTACGAAAAACCTCACGAGCTGCCACTTCAAATTGGGTTCGCGTGGTTTCATTTAAACAAATAGCATTAGTAGCCTCGGTGATTTTTGCCAGCTTTATCATCGCTGTTTCAGCCTCAATCAAAGAATCAAGGTCAAACTGTACTTCCTGTAAAAATTCGATAACCACCGTAATGGCTGTTTGAATTTCATCAGCCATTTCTTCTAGTAATTCAACAGGTCTTTGAGGGTTTTCAGTATCATCTTTTCCC
Organism: Thiotrichaceae bacterium; assembly: GCA_015494435.1. Classification (GTDB taxonomy): domain Bacteria; phylum Pseudomonadota; class Gammaproteobacteria; order Thiotrichales; family Thiotrichaceae; genus JAGLBW01. The sequence goes on from WGBH01000098.1 coordinate 5,039, forward strand.
CCTTTACCGCCACTGTTTTTATCACCTTCACCATAAACCGAATACGCTTTTTCTAACTGTTGATACACATTGCCATAATCAACAATTAACCCGTTTTCTTTTTCATCATCATAAACCCGATTAGCGCGAGCGATGGTTTGCATCAAGGTGTGCCCTCTAATCGGCTTATCTAAATACACTGTAGAAACACAAGGCGCATCAAAACCTGTAATCCACATGGCACAGACAAAGGCTAGACGAAACGGATTATCATCATCCTTAAATTCTTTTTCCAGATCGCGGCTGACCATTTTTTCGCGGTGTGTGGCAATATCTAGCCCCAAATTGCGGAATTTCTTTACTTCATTTTGTTCAGAACTCACCACCACGCACACTTCAGTTTTCTCTACTCGTTGTAGATGACGTTGTAAGCGTAACGCTTGTTGTTGATCCTCTGAGTTTTGAATGCGTTGTTTTAATTCGGCACAATACTCAGGCCAATATTTCATGACCAAATCATACATGCGTACCGCAGTGGGCTTATCCAATGCCACAAACATTGCCTTGCCCTGATAGCCACGTTCATTAAAGTGCCAGACTAAATCTTTAGCGATAGCCCGTAGTCGATCTTCTGAAGTCAAAATCGGGTAGTCACGTTTAAATAGACGCGCTAACTTACGGCGTTGATCATCATCTAACTCTTCATTATTGATAATTTCTGCCATGCGCTCATCAAGGTCGGGGTTTTCAATATCCAGCTTTTCACCACGGTTTAAATACCGCAAAGGCAGGGTTGAGCCATCCTCAATCGAGCGTTTAAAGTCATAAACAGAGACATAGCCACCAAAAATTTGCTCGGTTAAATGCTCTTCTTCTTTAATCAGCGGGGTACCTGTAAAGCCTAAATAAGTCGCATTCGGTATGCCATTAAAACGCATATTGCGCGCAAATGTGCCGCCTTGTGTGCGGTGAGCTTCATCAGAAATGACGATGATATTCTCGCGTTCGGTAATTAAAGGGTAATCTTTTTCTTTCTTTGGATTAATAGAAAATTTATGAATCAGGGTGAATACATAGCGATGGTTTTCAGCCAATAATTCACGCAAATGCACACGGCTTTTCGCTCGGACATTTTTCTCTGTAACCGCGCCCACACCCGTAAAATCATCATACAACTGGTTTTCTAATTCAGAGCGATCGACCACAATCAAAAAGGTAATACCGCCACCGTATTTACGCAGAATCTTCTGACACATAAACACCATTGAATACGATTTTCCTGAACCCTGCGTATGCCAAAAAACGTCCAGTTTTTGTTTTAAGTCTGATAAATTTCTGGCGCGTTCCACCACCTTATTGACTCCAATAAATTGATGATTCTTCGCCATCAACTTGATGACATTATTGCCTTCACCATCAAATAATAAAAAGTTTTCTAAAATATCCAGCAAGCGGGTTTTATCACATGTACCACGCAATAGCGTATCAAGGCTAACCACCCCTTTATCATCTTCTTCAATTCGCTTCCATTCCAAAAAGAATTTATACGGGCTGGTGACCGTACCGACCCGCGAATCGGTACCATTGCTTAAAATAATAAACGCATTGTTATGCAATAGTTCAGGAATGGTATCTTTATAATCACTTAAATTATCATCATAAGCATGGCGTAAATCCGTATGGTGGGCTTTAAGCTCAAAGAAAACCAACGGAATACCGTTCACAAAACCCACAATATCAGGGCGACGGTTATAGAGTTTGCCCACCACCTCTAATTGGCGTACTGCACGAAAATCGTTCTTTTCAGGCTGTTTAAAATCAAAGACTTTGAGGGTTTTCTTTTTTAAAACATCCTTATCATTTTGATAACTCACCTCTACACCATTAACCAATAGCGTATGTTTTTTCTTGTTAATGGCGGCAAGTGCTTTATCGGCAACTTTTAGGCTGATCTTTTCAACGGCTTGCTGGTAAGCTGTTTCAGGACAATCAGGGTTTAAGCGTCGTAATGCCGCCAAGAGATAACGGACTAACACCACTTCTGATTTATTGGCTCGCCCTAATAAGCCATCACTGCGATCAGGTAGGTTAGAAAAGCGTTCTTTGTGCCACGCATATTCTACCGTCCAGCCAAGGTCTTCTAATACCTCTTGTGTGGCAGCTTCAACTAACCCATCTTCGGAATATTCATAGCTCATTTATTGCCCCTTGTTCCTTAGCCTTTTACTTTCATTAATTAACCATTGCCCAAATTATTTATTACTATTCCCCTCAATATCTCAGCGGCTCTAGCTGGGGAATTCTCAATCGTAAAGAGTATAAATCAATCAATAGAATAAGGTATTTGAATTGGAAATAATATAGCTTCTTATAGTAATATAATGTGTATTAGTGTATCGTAAATACACATAAGCACAGGAGGCGGTATGCGTACTAATATTGTTTTAGATGATCAACTCACCCATGAAGCATTTTTATTAACAGGTATTAAAACCAAAAAAGAGTTAGTCGATTTTGCACTTAAGGAATTGATTCGTATAAAAAAACAAGAGCGAGGCGAGGGCTTATGCACAGTTTTTAAAGCCCTGCACCAGCTCAAGCTAACTAGCGATCCCTTCCCCGATATTCAGCGAGAAGATCGAAGCAATGCTTTTGCGGATGAACTTTGACCATGTTGTGCGATACCAATATTATAAGCGAACTAGCAAGACCTAAGCCCAATAAAGGTGTTTGGGCATGGGCAAGCCAGCACCAACATATTCATATTAGCACCATAACGGTGGAAGAGCTGTACTTTGG
>WGBH01000099.1 GCA_015494435.1 Thiotrichaceae bacterium
ATGCTAAACAACCTGATGACCCTAAAGAAGCGCAAAAAATCCTATTTGAAGTATTAGCTGGAGCACCTGATATTGACAAACGTCCTGAGTTATATAAACCCATCGAAAAACATCTCAACGAGATTTTTGCTAAAGGCATTAACCCTGAAAAACTTCTTAAACATGAATCCACAAAAAAAGAACTAATGAAATTTGTGAAACACTATGGAAGCTATGAGAAATTTGCCTTACTCCCCTTATCAGGGCAAAGCAAAGATGTAATCTGGGCCTTAGACAAAAAAACAGGAAAGCCTATTGATATAATTAATGTCAACCCTTGGTCAATGACTGTTAATTTATAGATATTCAGCCAATAGACAGGAAGATAAAAGTAGACTAGGCAGATAATAACAAGCATCTGGTAAATAAAATGCAAAACTACTCCATCATCTTACCTGCAAAAAATGAAGCGGCTAGTTTAAAACGACTGCTACCAAAACTAAAACAAGCACATCCAAAAGCTGAAATCATTGTGGTAAATGATGGATCAAGCGACAACACGCTCTATATTTGCGAAGAAAACAAAGTCAAAGTGATCAGTCATCCTTATAGCATGGGTAATGGCGCGGCGATTAAAACAGGTGCGCGTCATGCATCGGGCGATATTCTGGTCTTTATGGATGCCGATGGACAACATAAGCCAGAGGATATTAACCGTTTATTGCATAAACTAGAAGAAGGCTACGATATGGTCGTGGGCGCTCGTGATAGAAAATCACAAGCATCAATCTTTCGTGGTCTAGCGAATAAATTTTATAACAAATTAGCAAGTTATGTAACTGAACGAAAAATAGAAGACTTAACCTCAGGTTTTCGTACCGCTAATGCCAAGAAATTTAAGGAGTTTCTTTACCTGCTACCCAATGGTTTCTCCTATCCGACAACAAGCACCATGGCTTTTTTTAGAGCGGGTTATGCGGTAACGTATTTACCCATTGAAGCCCCTAAACGTATTGGTAAAAGCCATATTAATTTATTTCGGGATGGTATTCGTTTCTTATTGATTATTTTTAAAGTCGGCACACTTTATTCACCACTTAAAATATTTCTACCTGTTAGTTTATTTACCTTTACTTTGGGATTTAGTTACTACCTATTTACTTTTATCACTGCTGGACGTTTCACCAATATGTCTGCTTTGATGTTTACTACGGCTATGTTGATGTTTTTTATGGGATTGGTTTCGGAGCAGATTACGGCTTTGATGTATAAAACTGATACGAACATTCTTCCAAAAGTTAATAGCGATATTCAAAATAATGGAATAAAAAGTAGAGAAGAAACAACAGATTAAGCATGAAGTGGAAGTTTGGAAAATTAGCTAAAGATACCAGTCTATTAACACTAGGAATGGGGATTCGTGCTTTTTCACAAGGGCTAGTTTTTATCATCATCGCCAGATCAATGGGTGCTGATGGCTATGGAGGATTTGTTTCTCTGATCGCAATAGCAGGTATGTTAAGCGGTTTAGTGGGATTTGGCTCTCACGTTTTACTTACACGAGATACCGCATTAAATCCGCAGAAATTCCATTCAGCATGGGGTCATACGTTATTCAGTCTTGCCATTAGTGCGCCAATTGTTTTTATAGTTTATCTTTTATTGGCTTTTTTTATATTGCCTAATGAAATTGGCTGGATGCCAATCATTTTTATTGGCATTGCTGACCTTATTTTCTGGCCATTAAGTAATGTGTGTGTATCAGCTTATCAAGGATTTGAGCGCATGGGGCGTGTATCACGCATAATTATAGCCCCTGTGATGATGCGCTTATTCGCAGCTTTTATCTTCTTATCTCTGTTAATGAATGAAAATATTCAACAGTCCATGTTACTAACATGGAGTAGCCTATATTTAATAGCAGCAATGGTAGCAGCGAGCTACACACAATGGTTGGTCTATAAGGATTTAGGAAAACCTGTATTTTCGAATAGTCACGGCTTTACTAGAATAAAAGAAAGTATGCCATTTGCGCTATGGGCAAGCTCTGACAAACTTTATATTGATGCCGACAAAATGATGCTGGCGCGTATGACAAGCTTGGATGTCACAGGGATTTATTCGGCAGCTTATCGTTTAATTGATATTTTTTTATTACCTTTACATGGTTTGATAGGGGCAGCAACCCCTCGTCTTTTTCAAGAAGGAAATAAGGGCATACATCATTCATTCGTCTACTCCATAAAGTTGGTTAAACTACCCTTGATTTATTCATTGAGTGTGGGCTTTATTATTTATTTACTCGCCAATTTTATCCCTTTAATTTTAGGACCTAGCTTTTATGAGTCGATAGAGGCTATTCGCTACTTAGCATGGATACCTATTATGATTCTGCCAAAAATATTATTACAAAGCATATTAGCTAGCTCAGGATTTCAGAAAAAAGGAATGCAAATTGTTTTGGCAGGTGCAGTAATTAATATCATTAGTAACCTTTTTCTTATTCCTATTATGGGCTGGAAAGGAGCTGCTATTGCAACATACATCGCAGAAATAAGCATGAGTCTTATTATGAGCATTCTTCTTTATCACTTAATCAATAAGTATTCATTGAAAAGTCAGGCATCCTAGTAAGACTGTAAATAATGAAAAACAAATATTTATTTATAATAAAATCAACATTAGTCTTTTTTTATGATTTATATGCAAGTAATATCTATTAGATTAGAAATAAATCCCGCACTATTTATTCAACATATTTATCTCTGTACACAACAATTTTTCAGAATGCATTGTAAGTAATTGATCATTAGTTCAGAAGAGAATGCCTTAGCAACTAAAAATCAATGACTTAGGTTCTCAAAAGAATTTTTGTCGTGTACAGAGCATATTTATATACCATCCACAAGAATCCGATTTTTAATAACATCCCTTTTTCTTCATTAACTTGCTTCTGGTTTAACCATATGTTTTTAAATATACCGAAAGTATTCTGATAAATTTTCCAGCCATGACTGAACATAGTAAAAATAACAAACTAGCTTTTATTATTCTTAATTATTTTGGATCGACTCATACGATAAAATGTATTGATTCTATTTTTCCTAATAAGGATATTCACATATTTATTGTTGAAAACTCAAACTCACAAGCAGAAAAAGAAAAATTAAACCACTCGTATTCAACAAATTCAGTAATATCATTGATATTTCCAGGCAGTAATCTTGGCTTTTCAAAAGGGGTTAATATAGCTCTAGAACAAGCTGTAGATGAAGGCTATGAAAAATTTGCAGTGCTAAATAATGATGCAATCTTGATGAAAGGGGCAGTAAAAAAGTTTCAGGAAGCAATTAACCTACGATCTGAAACATTAATCAGCCCCTTAATACAATGGGATAATAAAGTTGTTGGTGATGTGTTTTATCATAAATATCTATCACTTCTTTCTTATTCCAATCGACAAGAAAAACTATATTGGATACGATATTTGACGGGTTGCTGCTTACTATTTGATAGTAAATTAATAAAAAAACAGAGGCTTTTTGATGAGTCTTTTTTTATGTATGGTGAAGATATTGCCTTAAGTAATTATGTTATGAAATCAGGTCATAAAACAGCTTTGTTAGATGAAAAACTGGTTATTCATGAGGGGAGTTTATCTGCGAAGAAGGCTTCATTGTTTTATGAGTACCATGTTAACAGGGGGCATATTTTATTGGTTCGTTCATTAGCTAACAATCCTTCTGAAAAAATCATTATGTATTTTTTACGATTTTTAGTTTTAACCACAAAAGGAATATACAGGAGCATAAAATATCGTACAGCCTACCCTTTATTAGCTTCATTATTAATCTGGTTTCCTTTAAACATACGTCCAAAAAAGAACTCACAATGATTAAAATTTATAGCCCAATGGCAACTGGCAATGGTGCCATTATTGTTCACCAAAAATTAGAAAGCAAGATCAGGGGCTATAAGGT
>WGBH01000100.1 GCA_015494435.1 Thiotrichaceae bacterium
CTTTATGGGAGCAGGGCTATCATGGTTTATTCCTTGATACGATGGATAGCTTTTATATTTTTGCTAAAAATAAAGCACAGCAAGAAAAACAAATCAAAGCATTGGCTTCATTAATGAAAAGAATTAATCAGCGCTACCCTAAAATGCGTTTTATTTCTAATCGAGGCTTTGATGTGTTGAAAAGTCTTGGAGGACAACTAGAGGCTGTGGTTGCAGAATCACTCTATGCGAGTTGGGATAATGGAAAAAAAATCTATAAAGAAACCTCTTCTAATGATCAGCAATGGTTGATGAATAAACTTAATAGTATTAAAAACGACTTATCGGTCGATATTATTATTATTGACTACGCTGAACCTGGCAATCGAGTCAAAGCAAAACAAATTGCAGATAAAATTTCTCAACAAGGTTTTATCCCTTGGGTTTCCATTCCCTCGCTAGATTTAGCGGGTGTGGGTAGTATTGAGCCTAAGGTGAAAACAGACTTATTGCTTATTGATAGTACAGTTGATAGTCATACACCGTTTAAATTAAAAAAATATAAAAAGCTTCTTCGTCAGGTTAAACATGAGAACAAAGAACTCAAGGCACATGATATTCGTTTAGGTATGCCCTTAGGACATATGGTGGGACGTTACAGCAGCATTATTAGTGCTCTTCCTTCTAAAAAACAATCAAAGGCGTATAAAGCTTGGCTTTCAATACAAAAAAAGGAAGGGATGACAATCAAACAGCTTCCCTAAGGAAGCTCCTAAAAAAGGTGATTTATGCAAGCAACTAATACACCACAAAGATTATTTAATCTCCCCTTATTATTATTGATTATTATAATACCACTGTTATTGTTACTCGCTCTCTTTCCGTGGTCAACAGCTCAATATATGGAACAACAAGGAGCTGATTTGCTACGAGAGCAATTTTCAAGTCCTCTTAAAACACAATATTATCAACTATTAAGAGGTTTTGGGAAAAACAAAAAACACACACTCGATGTCGCTTACGCTCTAAGGGAAAAAGGTCTTTTACAAGCATCAAACCATCTTTTGATGGAGAAGATTATTTTTTCTGGACTTAGCTCAACAGAGCAACACCAATATATTTTAATCCTTCTTGCAAATTATATTGATGCTTATCACAAAGCATCGGGGCTAATGAGAGATAAGCAACAATTATTGTTCAAAATACGAATACAACTACAAAAATTGGAACAGTATGATGATTTATCAAATGCAGAATTACAAACACTTGCAGAAGCAAGTGCTGATTTTGGTTTATTACCGCTGTCTATAAAATCTTACTACCAACTAGCCGATAAGAGTCCTCTTTATCGTAAACAATGGCTTGCTGAAGCAGGAAAATGGGCAAATAAAAGCGAAAACTACACCGAAGCTGCAAGAGCCTTTAAATTAGCCAGTGGAATCTCAAATAAATCATCTAAATCATCAAATTTCAATTCATACACTGAAAAATGGTTAAATGCGGCAATTAAAGCAAATCAGTTTGAGGTGATTAAATCCTTCTTTGCTGAGATTGAAAGTAATATCCCACAATCCCTTGCAGTGGTTGAAAAATTAGCGAATATTAGTATTCAAGCAGGACTTTATCCCACTGCCTCTAAGTTATTTAATCATTTAGCCTTATATGATCAAATCGAGCAAAAACAACGTTGGTATGAAAAAGCCTCTTATTGGATATTTAAAGCCGAAAATTATGATAAAGCAGCGGAATATTTGATTAAAGCAAAACAAATTGCAAACAATGATAATGATCGTTGGGCGATTAAACAACGTTTAATCAATACTTATGTTAAAGGAAAAAAGCCTAAACAAGCATTGACGGTCCTTTTACCAATGTTAAAAGAAATGCCAGAAAATCAAAAGTTAGTTGATCAAGCGATTCATATTGCATTAGAAGACAAACAAATATTAATCGCTAGGGAACTTAATCAAAGCTATTTACAACGTAATCCTAGTTCGCTCAATGCCTTAAATAACCAAATTGAGATTGAAATAATGGATAAACATTATACAGCCGCGATTTATTACATAAAAAAAGTGATAAGAATTACACCAAATGCTATTAGTCCGCGACAACAATGGGCGCGATTAGAAGAACATCAAGGTCATTATCAACTTGCATTGGAGTTATGGCAATGGATTTATAAAATCAGCAAACAACCTAAGCATCTGCAAAAAATTATTCAATTAGCACAAAGAAACTTAAAAGGAAAAGGTTTAGCAACCTTACAGTATATCGCCTTACAACACGAACTTCCTCAGCAGGCTGTTTATGATGTCTTTTTCCATTTAGTTAATTCTGACAAAAAAAAATCAGCAGAACAATTTCTTAAAAACTATTTGGACCAGCATAAGGCGGATAAAAAACTATTAGAAACGCTAGCACAATGGTACGGAGGAGAAAAACGCTATGCAGAAGCACTGCAACGCTGGGCGCAAATAGAAAAGAGTTTTGGTCGCTCTAAAACAAGCACTTTAAATCGTTTTGAACTATTGTGGTTATCACACCATAAACAAAAAGCACATCGACTCTGGAAAAAATATAGACATCAATGGCTTAAAACAGCCAATCCAGCACAGCTTAGTATTATGGCAGAAGTAGCATGGCGCTATAAACATAAAAATGCCGCGCTTTCTTACTATAAAAGGCTCATTAATAAACGCTATAGAAGTTCATCACAACAACGTGCACTTCAATATACCCGTATAGCAATACTGCATACAGAACTGGGTCGTCCAAGAAAAGCACTTTCAACGTATCGCAAAGGATTTATTAAAACATTAAGAACAGATTTGTTAATTAATGGCTTGCAGCTTAGTTTTGATCAACGCGATCAATATAACTTTAAACGCCTTACTCAATTAGCAAAAAAGCACAAAAGTCGATTTAGCTCTAAATCACGTTATTGGTTATTACAGGCAGCATACGCACAACAGGGTAAAAACTATAAAACAGCACTTAAATATTATCGCAAAGCATTGTTATTAAAACCGAGCTCGAATGAGGCGCGTAGTGGCGTTAAATCGATCAAAAAATATTTGAAAAACGCTTAGTTTTCTTGAACTAGCTTGCACAGCCTTTAGAGTTCAGTAAAATGAAAAGAGGGGATTCTCAATTCATAAAAAAGGCTAATAAAATGGCATTACTCAAATCAGTTTTCATCATGACTTTCTTGATCATTTCACTTAATGTTTATTCAGAGGAAGGAAAAAAGAGCATTTCAGACGTATCAACGCTAAGCAATACTGTTGATAAAGTATGGGATAATAAAATAACACCTTTAACCGCAATCGTAGGTAAGCAATGGGCTTCCTTACTGAGCAGTACCGAAATAAACACGAATGAGTTGGGGACAGCGGTTAAAGAGACTTGGAGTAAGGCGGTAGAAAAAAGCCAAGTGGGTAATAAAATAAGCAATGCAACTACTAGCATTAGTCGTTTTATAATCAGTGAGGTCGATGATACAAAGCAAACAGCATCGAATAGCGCCAAGCTTATGAAGGTTAATTAACTGCTACAATATATCTACTATTTCCTATAAAATTATGATATAATATCATTATGTATTCAATAGGAAAATTTACAAAACTAATCGGACGAAGTATACAAACACTAAGGTCATGGG
>WGBH01000101.1 GCA_015494435.1 Thiotrichaceae bacterium
ACGATGAAGTTTAGATTTATAGATTTTCTTATACTATTTTATAGATATTTATAGGTTTTTCTTGTCGGTGTTAGTTACGGTTTCCTAATGCCCCTTAAATTGAATAATCCGTCGTCGTTGTTTTTTATTGGGTTTTTTATCGGGTCGAGCAATACTGGCATTTTGAATTTTACGCATTGCTTGCTCGTCTTCACGTTTTTGAAGACTTTCTTCAGATTCTAAGTAGAGTAACTGTGCTTCTTTCGCAGGACGACGTTTATCATTGAGACCTTCTATCACACAGTCATAGCGATCTACGCCACGAGTCACTTTGATTTGATCACCAATATGCACCAATCGGGAAGGTTTTACGCGCATATTGTTGAGATGTACTTTGCCACCATTAATTGCCTCGACTGCAATCGCGCGTGTTTTAAAAAATCGAGCCGCCCATAGCCATTTATCTAAACGTAATTCCGTTAGCTCAGGTTTTATTTTTGCTTGTGCTTTTCGTTTTCTTCTATTAGTGGCCATTCGACAATATGCTCCTCAAAATCGTGTTCATTTTTTATTGCTTTTTCAAAGATGGTTCTACCTTTTACCGACTGCCTCATTGTGTGAATAGTATTTTTATCACCGCTGATGAGATGATGCCAGTCGGGCAAACCTTGCTTATCTTGAATACGACGATAGGCGCAACTAGGCGGCATCCAATCAATGGATTCAAGATTGTCTTGGGTTAAACGGATACAGGTCGGGACTACTGTTTCACGATTCCAATAATCACCGCAATGACAATCTTCATCCTTAAAGAGATCGCAGACAATATCGGTATAATAAACTTGTCCATCCTCCTCATCTTCAAGTTTGATTAAACAACATTTTCCGCAATGATCACACAGACTCTCCCACTCGTTGCGAGACATATCCGCAAGGTTTTTCTTTTCCCACCAGTAAGATGATTTTTTATTTTTCATAGCGTCCTATTGTAAAATATTTTAACCAATGTATTTAATAAAGCTTTGTTTGCTACTTAGATGCAAAAAAATATAATTATGTGTTTTCAGCGGAAGTGTATGTTGCATGAGCAGTCATAAGAAAGGTCATCCTTGGGGTGAGGTCAAATTTCCTTACAAAATTCACAGTTTAAAGTCACAGAGATTGTGGGATGCAATCAATTTGTTTCAACTTTATAAATAAAGTCTAAACTTTGGTCTTTGGCACCGGCTTGGGCTTCTAAATTTAAATATCTATTGACTTTGTATTCTAATGCGACTTTTTGCATTGCATCAAATAGACCGACGATATAACGGACATAGAGTCGAGATCCTAATTTTTTACCTAGGCGTAATTCGCTTTTTTTAAGGTCATCTTTGGGGACGAGACTAAGATCATCTAGCCCTAGCGAGTTACCAATATTACGCATTAACCCATCGCCATTAACAATATTTAAGCTCCGCACTGCTTGCAGTAGTAAGGCGGTTTGGCTACCTGTGATATCAGCTATGCTATGCCCTGTTAGAAGATAACTTAAAATATTGCTTTCTGAGAGGCTTGGGGTAGAAAATAGCTTTGTTTTAGGTTGCTGTAAGGTACCTGTTAAGTGAATTCCTGCCTTAATATCTTCTATTTGGCGTACTGCTTTTATATCCATTCCAACGTGTGTGGGAGGGCCATTAAAAACTAATCGCCCATCATTAATTGCCAAATCTTGTCCGTAGGCTTCATAAAGTCCGTCGCTTATTTTTATACTACCTTGGGTAAGAATAGCTTGTCGATCATGGGTAACTCTAACTGAGCCATTGAGTTTGGCATCCAAACCAAAGCCTTTAAACTTAACCTGTTTTCCAAGTGATACGATCAAATTAGGGTGAATTTTCACGGCGGAGAAACTGCCATCAGGCTTTTTTTCGCCAATCACAATCACATCCTCCGACTCATCGACACTGGATTCAGGAATAGCGTTGAGGGTGATTTTGGCAGTGGGGATATGAATCTTTCCTCGTATATCGACCATCTTAGGGGTGATATTGATTGTAATATCAGGGTTCATTACAGCAAGGGCTTCGTGTGTATTGACAAATTGCAGATTTGATCCTTTAAGTGCCATTTGACCTTTTAAATTCTTCAAATCTCGTAGGGATATAGAGCCTGATAGGGTGGCTTTTCCTTGTCCAGAGATTAAAGAGCCGTTAATAATGGCTTGGTTTGCATTATTGGCTTTGACACTTAAATTAATATTTCTAAAGTAAGTGCCTACTTTGGGGAGTTTTAATGAGGCATCTTGTAATGCAATTTGCCCGCTTATTTTGGGACTTAATAAGCGCCCATTAAAGGCAATATTACTCGTGACTCTACCGCGTAAATGAGTGGTTTGTGGTACAAAACTTTGCATCCAATTAATAGTCGGGATATTAACTGTTGCCTTGCCTTGAATACGGTGGCTTTTACTATTCGCACCTAATAATATTTTGGCATTAGCATTAAAATCAGCACGATTATTTAACTGCATTTTCGCATTGGCAATGACCGTTTTATTTTTAATCGTTGCCTTGATAAATGTGTTTTTATAAGAAAATTGATTCGCTGTACCTGCCTCATCAATATAGGTTAAACGATTATTCGGAAGCTGGATTAATAGATCCCCTATGGTTGCTCCTTTGGCTTGTTTAAGCTTAAAAGAGCCATTCGCACTGCCATTGAGTTTAAGTGTCGGTGGCAACCAAGGTTTTGCCATGAGCAGTGGAATACGGCTTAGTTTTCCGCTTGCATTGATTGAATGAAGTTGATTTTTTTTGTCCAGATTAATGCTTGCATTTGCGCTAAGTTCCCCTCTGTTTTTGAGTAAGAGTCTTGTGTTGGCGGTAATATGATTGCCTTTAATAATCGCTCTAAGGGTGAGTGTTTTATATTCTATTTGTTCTTTTGTTTTGCCTATGCCGATCATAATGGCACTTGCTGGTAATTGTAATGAAGCCTCACCATCGGCTTTGCCATTGAGCTGCTTTAGTTTGAATTGTCCATTAGCACTTCCTTTTAAATGGAGTGTTTTAGGAAGCCAAGGCTGTAACATGACTAAGGGAATACGGTTTAATTTACCTTTCGTATTGATCTTAAAGGGGCTACCTTTTTTCGCTAAATTAAGGGTAGCCTCTGCGCTAAGTTCCGCTCTATTTTTTAAAATTAGCTTTGTATTGGCACTTATTCGATCACCATTAATAATGGCTTTTAGCATTGCCGATTGATAATCAATACGCTGTTTTTGTTTACCACTACCATACAAAACAACACTTGCAGGGAGTTGTAAAGAGGCATTACCAACTGCTTTGCCCTTTTTCTGTTCCAGATTAAAATGCCCATTGGCACGTCCATTTAATTGAAGTTCTTTCGGTAGCCAAGGTTTTGCCATTAGCAATGGAATGCGATTGAGTTTGCCGTTTACTTTGATTCGGTGGCTTTTAGTATTTTTACCTAAGATAATATCGGCATTAGCCGTCAGTTCGCCTTTATTTTTAAGCAGTAATTTGGTATTAGCAGTGATTTTTTTACCATTAACGCTGGCATTCAGACGCAGTGATTGGTAGTCAAAACGTTGTTTATGTTTGCCTCGTCCATAAAAAATGGAGCTTGTGGGCAGTTGTAATGAAGCTTCTCCTATTGGTTTACCACGTTTCTGTTTTAATTTAAAACTACCATTAACACGACCATTAAGCTGAATATCGTTCGGCAACCAAGGTCTTGCCATCACTAAGGGAATACGTTTTAGTTTTCCTTTGGCATCTATTTGATGTTTATTGCCACTTTTTGCCAGTATGATATTAGCATCTGCATTTAACTCCCCTTTATTTTTAAGTACAAGATGGGTATTTGCTGTAATTTTACGTCCATTAATGACCGCTTTAAGCGTGAGAGATTGATAATCAAGACGTTGTTTCTGTTTACCTTGCTGATAAAGAACAGAGCTGGCGGGTAACTGGACTGTCACATCACCGATGCGTTTGCCATTTTTTTGTTTTAGTTTGAAACTGCCATTGACACTGCCACGCAGTTGAAGTGCTTTCGGTAGCCAAGGTTTTACCATTATTAATGGAATATGTTTTAGCTTTCCTTTGGCATCAATCTGATGATTATTGCCTTTTTTTGCCAGTATGATATTAGTATCTGCATTTAATTCCCCTTTATTTTTAAGCACAAGTCTTGTACTGGCAATAATTTTTTGACCATTAATGACCGCTTTAAGTGTTAAGGATTTATACTTAAGTTTTTGTTTGTTTTTACCTTTGCCAATGGCAACAGAACCTGTGGGTAATTGTAATGCGACATTGCCTATTATTTTATTATGTTGTTGTTTGACTTTATAACGCCCATTAACACTGCCTTTTAATTGCATGTCTTGAGGTAAAAAAGGGTTTAGCAAGGCTAATGGGGTGCGTTTTAAATCGCCTTCAATATCAATCCCAGCAGTTGCGGACCAATTAACCTGAGAACAGCTTCGAGCGGAGTGATTCGCCAAACACAATTGACTGCTTGTCAGGTGATCTTTTGAGGCATTAATTTGTACGGGTTTTTGCAGTTTCCATTTAGAAACTTGTCGGGTATCAAGCTGTAATTGTTGCAAAGAGCCTTGCCACTGTGGGTCTTTCCAGCTTCCTTTTGCTTGTAATGTGACCTTTGCATCAGGGTGAGTAAAGGCGAGTTTAAGATGATGTTTTTCAATTGTTCCTGAGGCATTTAATGAGGCTTGACTGATTTTCTGTTGCTCTAAATCCAGTTGTTTTAGATCACCTCGTAAACTGTAAATACCTTGTTTAGACTCTGCAATTAGATTTGCTGATCCGAGTTTATATTGTTGATAGCGAATCTTCTTTGCATTGAGTTTAGCATTTAATAAGGGTTGTTCTAGTGAGCCTTTTAATGTGCCTGTGGCAATCAGTTTTCCTGATAAATCAGGTAAAAGTTGATTCAAATTATTGGCATTAATATCCCAGCTAAGATCAAAAGGAGGACTGGCTTTACCGCTTGCTTTGAGCTTGTTCTGTCCTATATTTACGCGTGTGTTTTGCAGTGTTATTTGTTGATCTTTATGGATTACTTTTCCATCGGCACTGATCTTTTTACCTTTCAGCATTCCGTCTAATGCTTGTAAATTTAAAACACCGTAGAGGCTGTTATTATAGCCCCCCTTATAATGCACAGTAGCATCAAACATCGCAGGCCATTCGGGGACGTATCTCTTTAATTTTACCTGTTGCAGTTTGCCATCAAATAACCATTTTAGCTCAGGTGTCCATTTTACTTCTGCGGTGCCATTTATATTGCCATCAAGACTATGGGTCTGTATCTCGGATAAGGTGATTTGATCATAATCCCCCTCTCCTTGTAATTGAATTGCTTGCGGATTAAATAGTTTATTTTTTAGATTGGCTTTTACCTGAAAACGATAGGCGGTTAGTGTGCCATCTAATGAAAAATTGGCATTAGCATTGCCGATTTTCGGATGTTTAAAATCAGCATGACCACTGCCTTGCATCTCATGTGGCTGATTCATATTCATTGCAAAGTTTTGCACTTTTAGATTCAGAGGAGAGCCAATAAGAATCACTTGCGCGCCAACTGCATCAGCATTCAGCGTTCCTTCCTCAATATTAAGTTGGGTTAATCGTATATTTTTAATTTGAAAAATGACTTCATTTTCACGAATGACTTCAAAAGATTGCAACGCTAAAGAATTTGTCTTGATATTCAAAGGTAATGCAAAATCAGGTAAAGAAGTAATCTTTTCAGAAGGGCTATCATCACTTTTAGGCAAGCGAATCACTAATCTTTTTGCTTTGACAGAAGGGGTGTGGAGTTGATTTTTTTCTGGATTATAACGTGGTTTAGTAATCTCTATTTGTTCTAATTCAACCGTTGTAGCGGGATCTTTCCATTTTAAACGATCCACTTTTAAGTCAGTTAAAAAAGTACCACGAAAACCCTTTATTTCTAATGGCTCAAAAGATACGCCTACAATTTTTTCAATCAGAGCGGGGCCTAAGGAGGTCGTCAAAGCAACCGTAAACACAAGCAAAAAGCTTAATAATACTATTTGAGTGACTGCAATCGGTGAAAAAAGGTGTTGGCTTAAGCTCTTTCTCATAGATCAGCACCTATGCTCAGGTGAAAATGTGGGTCAGAAATTTTATCTTTAGGAAAGCCTATATCAATCCGCACTGGACCAACAGGTGAACGCCAGCGAAGACCTGCGCCGACTCCTATTTTTAAATCTGAATTTTTCCAATCATTAAAAGCATTGCCTGCATCAATAAAGCCTGCGACTCCCCATTTATCTATAATAGGATAATCGTATTCAAGGCTACCAACTAATAAATGCTTACCCCCTGAAAGATCACCTTCTGAATCGATTTCACCGAGTGAGTCAAAGCTATAACCACGCACACTTTGCCCCCCTCCTGCAAAAAAGCGCAGTTCTTTTGGCATTGTTTTTGCGTCACCCACAAAGGTTGTTCCTAACGCTAAACGCCCTAATAAGCGACCATCACCGAGTTGCGTAATGATTTTGGTTTCAGTTTTTAGCTGTAAAATACTTTGATCACTGAGTATATTCTTAAAGGCTCCTTGTAAATGTGCTTTGGCATGCCAGCCATTCAGGGGGAAAAGATAATTATCTGCTTGCGTTTTTTCTGTGCCTATCCCTAATAGGGTTAAATGTGATCTTGTAGGTTGTTGATCACCTACTTGTGTGGTATCTAAAAGATAGGTAATAGAAGCGGTTTGTTGCCAATCAGAGTCTGTTTTTTGGGTGTATTCTGTACCAAATTTATAGCTACGACTGATAATATTGTTGTCTGTATCTTGTTGCCATTCAAATAGATAACTCAATGTGCCTTGTTTAGGATTCGCTTTGGGTTCTGTTAAACGGGCGCTAAAAGTGCTTACCTTAGGAGCGGCTGTGGCACTTAAATTAAGCCGATGTCCTTTGGCACTTGTCCAGCGACGATTTAATTCACCGCTGATTCGAGGCCCTGTATCGGTTCCATAGCCTATCTTAAATTTCCATGCATTGCGTTTTTTTGCTTTAAGGGTAATTTCAATCGGTACATAATGATTAACAGCTTGTTTATGTAGTGCGTTAATTTTTATATCAGCATAAAAACCACTGGATTGAAGTAATTGTTGCTGACGAATGAGTTCTTCGGAGCTATAAAAATCCCCTTGCTTTATTTGCAGAAAACTCTGAATCACATTCTCATGCACTACTTTTTGCTTAACAGTGATTTTTCCATAGCGAAAACGTTTACCTGTATTAAAAACAAGATCAATATCAGCACTAAATTTAAGTGGATTAACCGTTATTTTATGTGCTTCAAAAGTAGCATCAAAATAACCTAAAGCCTGAGAGGCATCTTTTAACTGCTTTTTATAATCAGTATATTTTTGATGATTAAGAATATCACCGCGTTGGTAAGGCGGGTTATTGCGTAAGGTTCTAAATTCTTTTTGTGTTAGTCCTTCACCTTTTAGGATGATATTAGATCGAATCACTTTAATCGGGCGATTCGCTTTTACCGCAATGGTGATTTTCCAGCAGCCATCAATTCGTCGTGTGTTAGGTGAAAAAAGAGCATCATAATAACCCACTGCACGAGAAGCCTTGCGGAAGCGTTTTTTTATCGATTTAATAAACTGTCTAATTTGCTCTTGTGGCTCGGTACATTCAGGAGGGTTACTAGGAATATTAAGGCTTAAATTTTTATATAACTCCCCACCTGTCCCCACAATATTAATGCTTGCAACGGGCGTTTTATCTTTCTCTTTTTCCTTTTTTTCGTCCGCATAGATTGATAGCGGTAATAGTAACAGCAAAATAAATATAAAAAGATGAGAGGTTTGTATAGAAGGACGCAATACAGAGCTTGGGTTTAAAAACAATATTGATAGCACAAATCGAGTAATTATTAGCATCCTCATTGTTTAACACTCCTTTGATTAAGAGTATGTTTTGGATCTTTTCCCCATACCCATTGCTCCTGTACTAACAGGCTATGCAATTATTCGTGAAACAAATAAAAATGCTTGGAATTCCGTATATTTCATTAAAAAATATGGAAAATTTCCCCTCATTGTTCTTTTGCCCTAGAATACTTGCACAGCTTGTAAGAGCTGAGGATTTAATAAAACACGAAATTAACCGAAGGTGAGCGAGAGTTTTAGATGTTATTAAATCCTTAGTCTTAACTGATAAATCATACCATAAAGGCTTTATACTCTATCACGATGAAATTAATCATCAAAGCAATCAATCACCTTCCTTGGATTAAAATGTTAAGAATGCTTGTTTTTATTATCAACATTAATCATTAGGTATACAGTCTCTAGAGTAAGGATTTAATAAAGCAAAACATATCATCTAGTGAGGAAGTCGCAAAGATATAGCGCATCGCTTCTTCTAACTG
>WGBH01000102.1 GCA_015494435.1 Thiotrichaceae bacterium
AGTTATTTCTAAGTAACTTCAACTTAATTGTTGTTATTAAGTCTATTTACTTGCTTAGTTTTCAATGATCTCAAACAATCTCCAATACCTCTACTCGAAGTCTCTTGAAGCCTAAACTTTAGGTCTCTTTGTTTGTGGACGGGAATTATAGAAAAATTCATTCCTATTGTCAAGTGTTTTTTGTCTGAATTTGTAAATTCTTTAAAATTTATGTTACATATCTTCTAAAATCATCTAAAAGAGTTTTAAATCGGTAATATGTGCATACCCCGTTTCAGGTTCTATACTTATAACTATATACCCTTCCGACTCATTAATTAACTTTATTGTGCATGCTCTACTTAAAAGTTTACCTTTTTTATAGGCACTCACATAGGTTGCCAAAGAATCTTTAATTGGTCTGCCATAATGATCAAAGGATATTCTTCGAGTTCTTGAACTACATCCACCACCAAACTCATACTTTTCTATATCGTAGGATAAACCTAAATTCATTTTTTTATTTGCAGCAGCATCACTTGTCTTAAGTATTCCTGTATAACCCCCACTTAAATATTTATTAGGATCTGTTGGGTCAAGTGCTAATTCTGTCAAACCTGGTTTTGCGTCATCATCATCTGTTGCATTATCAGAAAAAATACTGTAAGCTAATTTTTGCTTTGTATCATATGATTGACCAAAAATAATTTGCCACCTTTTTTTATACCAATCTTTATCGTTTGAATTGTATTTGTCATCAATGATTGCTAAATGTTGGGTATACCTTATATCTGAGATCAATTGGTATGCAGCTTGTTCGAGAAGATTTGATTTCATACGAGGAATTATTTCGATTGCTAATATTCCTATGAGGACTATTGCAAACACAAGTTCTAAAATAGTAAAAGATTTTTTCATATTTGCCTCTTATCATAATAAATGATAAATTATAGCAAATTTATTTTCAAATGTTATTTGATATTATAAAGATCCAAGGAAATTCCCTGGATCATATAGAGACAAGATTTATATTTCTTCAGCTTTTTGTACATCATAAAGGATATCATCCATTGGATGTCGATACATTGGCATTGCCAGACGTTTTTCATCAAGTATATGACCGATAAAACCTATTGAACGTCCTACGATAAAGAATGCGTTGAGTGTACCTGAGGAGATAAATTCATCAATTTCTGTTTCAGAATAGCCAAGTGCTCTCCACATATCCACCATCAGGATACCGATTGTCCCATCAACATTAAGAATTAGGTTCTCTTTTTTTGATGTAGTCAACTGCTCAACTGTTAATGCATAATCAAGTAATGGTGTAGATGGAAAATATTCTTTAGCAAAATTTTTCAAACCTTCAACACGCAAATCTGGATTTTTAAGAGACTTGATTCTATGCCCTATACCAGGAATTGGGATCCCTAATTTTTTCATATGGTTTAAAAATGCTTTAGGGTCAAGGTTATTATCATCTGCATACTTAAAATGTTCCGCAGCTCCATCAATAGCACCACCAAAACGAGGACCAATTGTTAAAAGACCTGTTACCAATGATTCAACAACAGATTTTCCTGCACGTGCTGTCACTTTACAGTTATGTGCACCAGAAACTGCCGGACCGTGATCAGCAACAGTTTTCATCACAGTTTCAATAAAGTCTGTAGCCCATTTTGGATATTGCTTTTTGAACCATAAAAGTGATACAACATCGCCAATACCCTTACCGGTATCTGGAGTAGCAACGGAAGAAATTGGGAAGCCTGCGTACGTTGCTTCATCTCCTCTGTCATCAGAAATGGTACAGATAAACTGCTTACTTCTTCTTACTTTTGGTACCACGTTAATCTCCGGTTCTGAAATTTCACTGATTGTGCCATTTGCTAACAACTCTTTATATACTTTATTAATTGTTGCAGGTAAATCATTGAAGCTTTCCGGTACATAGATACCTGCTTCAGCCATTGCTTTGTTCTTAGCTGCAGCAGTTTCAGCATCAGCATTTGCAGACGCACCCGCATGACCAAACTGTACTCCCGAACTAAAATGTTTAGCAATTGTACCAATACACCATGCAATAACCGGCTTAGTAATTTCACCGGACTTGATAGCTTCTATTACTTTATACTCTTCAGTTCCACCAACTTCACCAAGAAGAACCATATATTTTACATCAGAATTTTTTTCCATTCTCAACATATTGTCAATAAAAACTGAACCGACAAATCTATCACCACCGATTGCTACACCTTCGGCAATACCATCAGCATTAATAGCAATAATATTTGAAAGCTCATTAAAAAGTCCTCCTGAACGGGTTACAAGTCCACATGAACCTGCGCGGTGAAGTTTAGAGTTAATAATATTATCTATAGTACCCCCAATGTTGGCAATTTTAAATGCACCTGGAGCAATAGCACCAACAGTAGCTGGTCCAATAACTGTAACACCTGCGTTTCTTGCTGTATGATTCATTTTTCTTGCAAGTCTTTCAGGAATACCTTCTGCAGTAACCATGATAGACTTGAATCCACCAAGCTCAACTGCTTCCATCGTAACATCATAAGCTGTTCTAAAAGAAGCAAAATTTAAAAGCACATCTGCATTTGGATGCGCTTTTTTTGCATCTGCAGTTGACTTAAACAATGGAACCATAATCTCATCCGGTCCCCAAAAGAATTTTTCAAATTTATTACCACTAGTTGGAGCAACGATAGCCGCTACAGAAGGAGTTTCTCTTTTAATAGTATAATCATAATCTAACATTCTTTGGATAGCAGTTTTATTGTTGTTCCAAAAAATTGCCTGTGTGTCTTTAGTATATAATTTATTCATTTTATCCCCTTACTTCTCTAATGCCATTCTTACAATGTCAGTAACATGTGTTTCTGGTCCATAAACTTCAATATAAAGACCGAGTCTGTCCGCAGCTTCTTTGATATCCTTGAGACCTTTTTCATAATTTGGTCCACCACGACGAACATAAATTTTAGTATTATGCTCTTTCATTTTTTCTGCATTTTCTTCAAAAGATTGAATAATACCGGTAAATGTTTTGGCAACATCTGTAAAGTTTGCAATGGCTCCACCGATGATTAAAATTTTATCTTCACCCTTTGGATCTTTATGACGAGTCATTAAATCTATAACTGTATCTGCATAAAATTTTGTTTCACCGGTAGTCGGACCACCTGAGTACTCACCATAGTTTGCAAGATCTGCAATAGAACCACCGTTTGCTTCTGCAAAGTCAGCAATAGTATCAGCATATACAACAGAAGCACCACCACCGGCAACCATAGTCCATACTCTACCCATCGGATTAAGAATAGTAAGCTTTAGTGATGCACCAGATTTTGAATCAGCTTCTGCAACAGCCTTCTCTTCTGGAGATTGATCTTCCATGCCAAATGCAGTTGGGTACTCAATATCACCCCATGTGTCTTTCATCATAAAACCTGCAGTATCATCTAAACGAGCAACTAGATCAAGAATAGCCATGTTATTGTTCTCTAGCATAACAATCGGGTTGATTTCTAAATACGCAAAGTTCATATCTCTGTAAAATTTGAAGAACGCTATTGCAAAAGATGTGAAGCTTTCTCTGTCTTGGGCAGGGATATCAGAAGGCACATTTGCTTTTACAGCATGCTCCATATCTGCATCAGACATATCAATAGGGATAACTACTTCATTTACCTTTTCATCCCAACCTTCTTCAACTTCCATTCCACCTTCAGCCGACATATAAAGTACATCATCTTCACCTACACATGTTGCAGAAATATAATACTCTTGCTCCTGAGTATGTGGAGTAAATGGCTCAACAATAAAATGAGTCAATGTTCCATGCTGACCAGTTAAAAGAGTAGTTGGATGAGATGTTTTTTCATCAATCCATTTTGCAGCTACTTCCAATGATACATCACCCGGTTTTTGATCTTTAAATAATACTAAATCATTCTTACCGCGCTTACCAAATAACATATCTGGCTTAGCAACTAGTGGTTCTTGCTTTAGCCACTCAAAACCATGTTCCTCAGCTTTTGCTAAAAGTTCTGCTCCGCTTGTTACTAGAACAGACTTAAATCCATAATGAAACCCACTAAAATAATTTTCCCATTGCTTAGAAAATAATGCTTTACCATCATACTCTCGTATCGCTTTTTGAGCCATAGAAACTCCCTATTTTGATATTTGGGGCTTATTTTAGCATATCTTATTAAATTAATATCATCAGTTAATAC
>WGBH01000103.1 GCA_015494435.1 Thiotrichaceae bacterium
AATAAAGAGAATGCGGATACCATTTTGAATGATATTAGCAATTTACTCGTAGAAATGCGTGATGCAATGGATGCCTAATAATAGAAAATCATGTATTTGAAGAGCAAGATAAAGGTAAATAACAATGAGCTGGTTTGAAAACTTAATTCCCTCACGCATTCGTACTGATAAAACAACAGAAAAAAAACGTGTTCCTGAAGGATTATGGCATACCTGTTCTTCTTGTAATGCGGTTTTATACCGTGCTGATTTAGAACGTAATAAAGAAGTCTGCCCTAAATGCAATCATCATAAGCGTATCAGTGGTCGTCAACGCATTGATTTTTTTCTTGATCAAGTGCATCGCAAAGAAATTGCCGCGAATTTAAAACCAATTGATATTTTAAAATTCAAAGACACTAAAAAATACAAAGATCGTTTAATTGCCGCACAAAAATCCACCAAAGAATTGGATGCTTTAGTGGTGATGAAGGGACAAGTGCATGGCTTTAAACTAGTAGTTGCTGCTTTTGATTTTCGATTTATGGGGGGCTCTATGGGGTCTGTTGTTGGTGAAAAATTTGTACAAGGCATTAATGTTTGTTTAAAAGAAAAAATTCCTTTTATTGTTTTCTCCGCCAGTGGTGGGGCAAGAATGCAGGAAGCTTTATTTTCTTTAATGCAAATGGCAAAAACCAGTGCCGCTTTAACTAAACTTTCTGATGCTGGCATCCCTTTTATTTCTATTTTAACCGATCCTACCATGGGCGGTGTGTCTGCTAGTTTTGCCATGTTAGGTGATGTACAAATTGCCGAACCACAGGCACTGATTGGTTTTGCAGGACCACGAGTGATCCAACAAACAGTCCGTGAAACCTTGCCTGAAGGTTTTCAACGCAGTGAGTTTTTATTAGAAAAAGGTGCGATTGATATGATTGTCAGTCGCAATGATATGCGCTGTTCCGTCATTGATCTTCTGTGTATGTTGACACATAAACCACGACCTGAAGGCATTGAAGAAGAATTACAGCAACTAGCAACATTCCAAGAAAGAAGTCCCGAAGAAATTAATAAAGAGTCTGAGGATGCTGATAAGATCAACAAAACAAGAATAGCTAAAAAAAATGCCTAGTACGCAGTCACGCTCCCTATCCGAATGGCTTGATTGGCAACACACATTACATTTATCCTCCATTGATTTAGGGCTTGATCGTATTCGCCCTGTTGCAGAAAATCTTGCCTTATTAAACCTACCTTTCCCTATTATTACTATCGCTGGCACTAATGGCAAAGGTTCTAGCACCGCTATGTTACAGTCTATCTATCAGCAAGCAGGTTATAAAACAGGCGTTTATACTTCCCCGCATTTATTACGTTATAACGAACGAATTAGCATTGATGCAACAATGACGACTGATTCGCTTATCTGCTCCGCCTTTGAGGCAATTAATCAAGCACGCGGAGAAATTAGCTTAACTTATTTTGAATTTTCTACACTAGCAGCGGTTTGGTTATTTGTTAAAGAAAAAATTGATCTTGCTATTTTGGAAGTCGGCTTAGGCGGTCGCCTCGATGCAGTTAATTTGTGGGATGCCGATGTGGCTCTTATCACAACCATTGCGATTGATCATGAAAACTGGCTGGGCAATAATCGTGAAGACATTGCGATTGAAAAAGCAGGGATTATGCGTCAAGGCAAAGCCGTTATTTGCGGTGATCTCTCTCCACCTAATAGCATTGAAGCCGAAGCCAATCGAATTGGCGCACAGCTGATTCAACGTAACCATGATTTTTCTTTAGCCTTACTTGAATCCCCATCTCTTAAACAACAAAATACACTCAAGCAATGGGAATGGCATTGTCATCAGCAAAATATCTCATTAAAACTTCCTTTCCCTGCTTTAAAAGGATCATTTCAACTGGATAATGCGGCAAATGTCATTACCACGATTAGTCAGTTACAAACACAACTGGCAGTTCCTCTAGAGGCAATGCAAACAGGTTTAACAAAGACTAAACTCGCTGGACGCTTGCAAACAGTTTCAACTTGCCCCCAAATAGTAGTTGATGTCGCACATAACCCTCAGGCAGCAGAACAACTTGCTCTTTATTTGTGCGATCATCCTGTTTCAGGAAAAACAGTCTCTTTGTTTTCAGTCTTAAAAGACAAAGACCTTGCTAGTATTATTGCCCCTTTTGATATAGTTATTGATCAATGGTGTCTTATATCCCTTAATGACGAAAGAGGATGCTCTGCAATTCAACTTCAGTCTAAATTCAAGAAACTGGGTATAAATCACTCTATTATAGTGAATAATAACTTTAAAAAAGCAATGCAAGATATTCTAAATACATTAGAATGTAACGACAGACTAGTCGTATTTGGTTCTTTTCTGCTAGTATCAGGCGTATTGGAATCGCTTTAGCATATCAAGTGTCAGTGTTAAGGAAGAAAACTTCAATGTTATTATTGGAAACACCCCCAAATAACTCAATCATCATGTCTGGAAATTATAATATTTAAATGTTTATTAAGATCTATTTAAAAGGAATTAGAAAATGAACAGAACAATGGTCAAACGCGGAATTGGTGCATCTGTACTTGCAATTCTTGCGGCACTGCTCATCGGTTATTTGTTAAAAGGTAAAGGTCAAGAACGTCAAGCAGTCGTTGATATGAGCTTACCAGGCGCACAGGAGGTTAAGAAAAGTCTAAATATCCCTGCTTTAAAAGGGGGTACTTCTGATAGTAATTTGACGCAAAAAACAAATAATAGTAGCGCTAGTGAATCCGTTGTTGCTTCAGCAGAGGGAGCCGCCGATAAAATTAATCAGGCAACCAAAGATATAAAAATCAAGGAAACTGCGATTAATACCTTTAAAAATAAAGGGGATGATCTTGATTTCACGCTTCGCCCTCCTAAAAATGAAAAACGTAAGTTTGTCGATACTATTAATAAAGATTCAGAACACCAAAGAAGATCAGTAGCCTCTATACGCAGTACGAATCATTCTAATTCTAATAGTGAAGGGGATGTCGTGGCTAGCGCTCACAGTAGTTCAACAACCCATCACCAAGCTAGTAGTGGCTCTATTACACGCTCCTCTAAAGGAGTCGTTGTTGCAAGCTCTGATGACTCAGAGGTCAAAAGAAGAACCTATCGTCCACGCTTAGAAGGAGAAAAGAGAAGAAGCGCAAACTACGGTCTTGTAACGGAAGAGTCTGTCAGAAAAAGTAGAGCAAGAAAAGAACGTGAACAACGTAGAGCAGAAAGAAAAAGAGAAAGAGAAAGAGCAAAAGAGAAAGAGAAAGAAAAACAATCCACAACCGCTTCTAATGACAAAAAGGGTCACTATTCGATCCAGTTACTAGCAACATCGAGTTCTTCACGTGCGACTAATCTAAAAAATGTAATGCACAAAGAAGGCTACAACTCTTATATTAATAAAACATCAAGGGATGGTAAAATTTTATTTCGTGTAAGAGTAGGAAACTATACTAGCCAACAAGCGGCTAAATCTGCCCAAAGAACAATGCAACGTCGCTATCAAAAAAATGAACAAGTTAAAAAAAGTATTATTGTATCTAGATAAAAGTGGTTCCTTTTGATAAGAACTTAGGATGCAATAAAATCAAATTAATTTTTGTAAATTATTTACTCCTGAGTTCCCTTTATTCTTTTTATATTCACTTATAAATTAGGAGGATACAATAAATCTAACATATTGCTCATTTATTTTGTTAGATTTATGATGCCCTCCTATTTAGTTGAAATTATAGAATACTTTAAAGACTAAATTGCCAGAAAGCTTCTGAATCACTACAATATCCCCTCTTAGAAACCGTCATTAGGATTATTATCAATGGACTTTAATTATCTGGATATTGGCATTATTATTATTATTCTGCTAACTGCGATAGTTGGTATAGTGCAGGGCTTTGTCTGGATGACAATTTTCTTAGTCACATGGATAAGTGCCATTTTTCTTTCTATCTCTTATTCAGGAGAGTTAGCTAAAACACTTCCCTTTGATTTATCAAATGAATTGATACAAAAAAGTGTGGCAGGCTTGCTAATTTTTATTGCTGTATTGCTCGCAGGTGCTTTAATTAACTTTCTCTTTGGTAAAGCCATTCATGCTATTGGTATAGGCGCTATTGATCGTATTTTTGGTGCAGCTCTTGGGATTGCTCTAGGCGCATTAATCTTATCTTTATTAACCATACTCGCTACAATGACTCCTTTACCTGATAAACCGCTATGGAAATCATCAACCTTAGTCCCTAAACTAGAAGAATCAGCCACATGGGTTAGATCATTTGTTCCGCCTGAATTTGATGAATATTTGAAACAACCTACTGAACCTGAAAAAACAACTATCCCAGCAACATAACGAGCAAATAAAGCATGTGTGGAATTATAGGTATTGTAAGTCAAGAACCCGTTAACCAAGCAATTTTTGATGGTTTATCTGTCCTGCAACACCGAGGACAAGATGCCGCTGGCATTATGACCAGTGACGGTAAACGACTCTATAGCCAACGAGATAATGGTTTAATTAGTAATGTGTTTCATTCTAAGCATATGCTCATGCTAAAAGGTAATATGGGTATTGGTCATGTACGCTACCCAACAGCTGGCTCTTCTTCTGCCTCTGAGGCACAACCCTTTTATGTTAATTCCCCTTATGGTATTAGCATGGCACATAATGGCAATCTTACCAATGATGCAGAACTAAAAAAAGAAATGTTCCGTCAAGATCGTCGCCATATCAATACTGATTCAGACTCTGAGATATTACTCAATATTTTTGCACAAGAATTGCAAAAACAAGATGTCTACCATATTAACCCAGAAAATGTGTTTAAAGCAGTTTCAGGAGTGCATAAACGCTGTATAGGGGCTTATGCAATTACCGCTATGATAACCCGTGATGGGTTAGTCGGGTTTCGTGACCCTAATGGCATTCGTCCCTTAATCTATGGCAAACGTGAAACAAAAAAGGGAACTAGCTATATGCTTGCCTCTGAAAGTGTCTCCCTTCTAACACAAGGTTATACGATTGTCAGAGACATTGAACCTGGAGAGGCCATCTATATTACCCTTAAAGGTAAAGTTTATACAAAGCAATGTGCAGATAATCCTAAATACAATAGCTGTATTTTTGAATACGTTTATTTTGCACGCCCTGACTCTATTATTGACGATGTCTTTGTTCATAAAGCTCGTATGAGAATGGGGCATAAATTAGCGGAAAAAATCCAACGTGAATGGGCTGATCATGATATTGATGTCATTATTCCTATTCCTGATACCAGCCGTACTTCTGCTTTGGAAATGGCAATGACCTTAGGTGTTCCTTATCGGGAAGGTTTTGTTAAAAACCGCTATATTGCACGTACCTTTATTATGCCAGGACAAGAAAAAAGAGAAAAATCAGTCCGTCAAAAACTCGTCCCCATTGGATCAGAATTTAAAAATAAAAATGTGATGTTAGTCGATGATTCTATTGTTAGGGGAACTACTTCACGAGAAATCGTTCAAATGGTCAGAGACTCAGGCGCTAAAAATGTTTATTTTGCCTCTGCATCCCCCGCTATCCGATACCCTAATATTTATGGTATTGATATGCCCGCTGCCAATGAATTAATTGCACACAACCGCAGTGATGATGAAGTAGCTGATTTGATTGGTATTGATAGAATTATTTATCAGGAGTTGGATGATTTAATTGCATCCATTACCGAAGGAAATCCTAAACTAACGCATTTTGATTGCTCTGTCTTTACAGGTGAGTATATTACAGGTGAAACAGAAGATTATTTTAAACAACTAAGAGAACGACGAAGTGATGCTGCAAAGGAAAATAAAAATACTAAAGTCACACCGATTGATCTCGCTACTAATTATTAGTTTAGTCAATCTATTACCCATCAACTTGCTAAAAGCTAACCCTACACCCTTACCAAGCAAAGCCTCTTTTAATCCTATTATGCAGGATTTATCACAGCGCTTTAGTCAATACTCTTTAGAATATGTCATTCTAATTGTCATATCAGAACAAAAACAATATTTACTGCATAACGGTACTCCCATCGCACGTTACACTATTTCAACCTCTGAATTTGGAATCGGTAACCAAGCACATAGTAATAAAACACCTTTGGGAGTGCATATTGTTACGCAAAAATACGGGACTGATGCCAAACTTGGCACTATTTTTAAAGCACGCATGAATACAGGTAAAATCGCTAAAATTTTGACAGAACCAAGCAAACGTAGCAAAGCAGATAATGTAACCACACGCATTCTTTGGCTCTCAGGACTCGAAAAAGGAATCAATAAAGGCGGTAAAGTAGATTCTCATAAGCGTTATATTTATATTCATGGCACAGATGAAGAAGGACGTTTAGGAAAACCAGCCTCTCATGGTTGTATCCGCATGAGTAATCAAGCAGTGATTGATCTTTATAAACATGTCGCTTTAGGAACATTAGTCGTTATTATTCCTTAAAGGAAAGTGAAAAAATGAACCTATCTTCACCTCTCATTAGCGGAATCTTTATCATGCTGCTTTTAGTTAGCTGTCAGGATAAAGAATTAACAAACAATCCAAAAACTAAGCCTATTTCACCAACAGGCTCTTATCATCAATGCAACGATCCACGTCCAGAAATATGCACTAAGGAATTTAGACCCGTGTGTGCAAAGGTGGATACAGGTGTTCGCTGTATCACTACTCCTTGTCCTTCGTCAGAAAATAAAACTTATTCCAATGCGTGTAGTGCTTGTTCAGATAGTAAAGTGCATGGTTATTGGAAAAACGCTTGCCCTCAGTCCTAGCTAGTAGCGCTTAGGAAGTTTCATTCTGCAACAAAAGCTAATCTAATCGCATCTAATCTTAATTGTGCTGATAATAGATATTTTTTGAGTTGCTCTGAATCAAGCTCTAATTGATCAATTTCTTCTTGTCTAATATTAGGATTAACTTCAGCCAGTGCTTTCAGGCGTTCAATATCATCATGTTCTTCGTTTGACATACTGTTGAGTGCTTGTTCAATTAATGCTTGCTGTTGAGGCTCAGCCAATGCTTTTGCTTTGTCCACCATAACGGTGATTTCTGGTCGTGCATATTGAATAATTTCATTAGCAGTATGTTTTCTAACCCGTTTAGATAAGTCATTTAATGCTTGGTGTGAAAGTAGTTCGCTTAAATCCAATCCTGTATTAGTGACCACTATACGCACCATATTGACAGGCAAATAACGGTGTATTTGCAAATGTTTGGGAGCAGGACAGTTGACACTAAAAATAGCTTCTAGTATTAAAGTACCTGCATTAAGTCCTAAGGTTGATGATTTTGGTAGAGTAATCGCACAGAAAGTGGCATTGCCAAATTCGCCACTGCTGACCATATCCATTGCGCCGACTACCATTGGGTGTTCCCACGTTAGGAAGTGTACGTCTTCACGCGATAATGCGGTTGAGCGCTGATAGGTGGCTGTCATTCCTTGCTCTGATAATCCTGGAAAGTGGGCATCTTGCATATGTTCAGTTGGTTTGATAATAAGACAGTCTGCACTTTGTAACTGTTGATCAACCCCTGAAAGATCAAAAACAGCATCCATATAACGTGATAATCCAAGTGGATTAGCAGAAAAATTCACTTCATCAACCACCTCTGCCGCATGTATTTTATGGCATGAATTTAATTCTAATAAGCGATCACGACCCTGTTTCATTGCTTCGATGGCATCTTCTCGTAAGGTCTTAGTATGCTCTAATAAATCATCAAAATGCTGATCCGTTATCACTTCATTCTTAGCCACTAACGCTTGTATTAAATGCTCCTGAACTTGCTCAAAAATAGTGTGTCCAACGGAACAAACGTGCAAAAAGGCATTTAAGCCAATGTGATACCAATCAACTAAACGTGCTTGCGCTCCTGTTTCAAAATAAGGAAGATGTAAGTGTATCGTTTGCGTTTGACCAATACGATCCAAGCGTCCAATACGTTGCTCTAATAAATCAGGATTAAGCGGTAGGTCAAATAGAATCAAATGATGAGCAAACTGGAAATTTCTACCTTCACTACCGATTTCTGAACAAATTAAAATATTAGCACCATCATCATGATCAGCAAAATAAGCAGCAGCACGATCTCGCTCTATAATACTAAGATTTTCATGAAAAACGGCTGCCTTTGAACTGCTTTTCATGCGCACATAAACTTCTAAGGCTAAAGCGGTATCCGCAGAGGCGCAGATCAATAACACTTTTTCATCCCAATGATTATCCAGCCAATCGCTTAACCATTTGACGCGCGGATCAAATTCAAGCCATGCATCTTCAGCTAAGTATAAACTTTCTGGATGCAATTTCTGATCCAATAAAGTAGCGGTATCAATCTCATCGCTAGAATTGAATTGATACGCTTCTGGTAAGGTAAGGGGATAGGTATGGAGTTTTCTTTGTGGGAAACCTGCCACTGCATCGCGCGTATTACGAAATAAAACCCGCCCTGTACCATGACGATCTAGCAAACTTTGAATCAGATGCTCAGCACCTACTTCGGCATCCTTTGCGTGTTCAAATTCTGCAATCACTTTTTCACCTAAATAACCTTCTAAATCGGTTAATAACCCCGCATCTTGCTGTGCTTTTTTAGGGTCTTCTTGTAAGTCTTGTACTAATTCATTCACAGGACGATAATGTTCCTGTTCTTGTTGAAAGACTTTTAAATCATAAAATCGATTTGGATCTAATAATCGTAAGCGTGCGAAATGGCTTTCAATACCGAGTTGTTCAGGGGTTGCTGTTAATAATAATAATCCAGGAATATGTTGGGCAAGGGTATCAATACATTGATATTCTGCACTAATATGCTCCTCACTCCAGACGAGATGGTGCGCTTCATCAACAATCATCAAATCCCAATTCGTTTGAGTTGCTTGCTGTAAACGCTGTTGATTTTCCGTCAAAAAAGAAAGACTACAAAGTACCAATTGTGCCGAGTCAAAAGGATTACTAGCTTCTGTTGCTTCAATGTCAAAACAGCGCTCTTTGTCTAGGATGGTAAAATGAAGATTAAAGCGACGCAACATTTCAACTAACCATTGATGAATCAATGTCTCAGGTACAATAATTAAGACCCGTGTAACCCGTTCAGTCATTAATTGCTGGTGTAAAATCAAACCCGCTTCAATGGTTTTTCCTAATCCAACTTCATCAGCTAACAAGACACGCGGGGCATGGCGTAAAGCCACTTGATGTGCAATATAAAATTGATGTGGAAGTAGTTGTACTCTAGGGCCTGCTAACCCATAGGTATCAGAGGCTTGTTGACGGCGTAGATGTTGCAACGTTTCAACACGTAGGCGGAAATAGCTATCTTTATCAATTTGTCCTGCAAACAAACGATCTTGAGGTTGACTAAACTGAGCAAAGCTATTCAACTCTAATTCATGAACATGAATTTCTTCACCTGTCTCATTTATTCCTCGATAAACAATACAGCCATTATGCTCTAAGTGGTCTGTGACAGTCAGAGTAATGCCTGATTCTGTTTTTATTATTTCATCCAGTGGATATTTAACACGACTTAAAGGCGCATTATTTAAGGCATAAACACGTGTTTCATCCGCAGCAGGAAATACAAAGGTGACATGCCGTCCTTCAATTTTTTCTACAAAACCTAAACCTAATTCAGATTCTGTATTACTAATCCAACGTTGTCCGCGATGAAAATCCGTACTCATAAAAACGCTCCCTTAATGATTCCCCACCTATCTAACGAACAAGGTAAATTTTGATCGTTAAAAATGGTGGAAATTATCTATTTTAAAAGAGCGTTAAATTAACAGATTTACTAATAATAATCACTTCATGGTCACTAGTTCTTCAGCACTGACAGGATGTATTGCAATAGTATCATCAAAATCTTGTTTCGTTGCTCCCATACGAATAGCAACGGCAAAACCTTGTAGCATTTCATCCACACCTAAGCCAATAAGATGACAACCAATGATCTTTTCTTCTTCACCTAATACAACTAATTTCATCAGCGTTTTGACTTTATTACGTGTCATTTGATGATATAAAGGCACAAAGCTCGTTTGATAGACTTTGATCTGATCTCCGTATTCAGCGCGCGCTTTTTCTTCACTCAATCCAATCGTACCAATAGGAGGATGGGTAAACATAACGGTTGCAATATTGTCATAGGACATTTTTCTATTCGGTTTTCCACCGTATAAACGATCACCTAAACGCCTACCTGCGGCAATAGCAACGGGAGTCAAAGGCGCTTTACCAATAATATCACCGAGTGCGAAAATGCCTTCTACGCTTGTTTTTTCCTCCTCATCGACCACTACCATGCCACGAGCATCTAGTTCTACATCCGTATTTTCTAATCCAATATTATCGGTATTTGGTACACGTCCAATGGCCCAAATTAATGCATTTACATTCTTTATTTGCGTACCATCTTCAAAATAGATAGTTAAATTATTATCGGATACTTTTTCTATTTTTGAAATAATACTATTATCATTGAGATCAATATTATCCGCTTCCATTTGGCGACGTAAGGTTGTTCGAAGTGTGCTATCAAAACCATCTAGAACAGGCCAGCCTTGATGTAATACCGACACATCAGAACCGAGTCCATTCATTAGCATTGCAAATTCGAGTGCAATATAGCCACCACCAACGACAACGACTTTTTGTGGTTGGACTTCATCTAAATCTTGAAAAAATTGATCAGAGGTCAAACCATATTCTGCACCTTCTATAGTCGTTGGAACAATCGGCCGCCCTCCTGTAGAGATAACAATATGATCTGCCGTATACTGTTCTCCATCTACTTCCAATGTTTTATTATCAATAAATTTTGCAAAACCTTCGATTACTTCTACTTTAGATTCTGCCAAATAATCATGATACCAATCGATAATACCACCAATAAAATTCTCTCTTTTGGCGACCAGTTTTTTCCAATTTAAATCACCAATACTTAGATCAAAACCATAATCTTGAGCATCATGCAAAGCATGTGCAACGGATGCGCCATACCACATTACTTTTTTAGGCACGCAGCCAAGATTGACACAGGTACCCCCTAATTCGCTTGCTTCAATAACCGCTGTTTTTGCACCATAAGCTGCTGCTCTTTCTGCGATTGACAACCCACCACTACCTGCACCAATTGCAATAATATCAAAGTGATTACTCATATTTTTTTCCTATTTTTATTTCCTTATTTCGAATCAAACCATTCTTCTAAATCACTTGAACCACCGACGAAGTCGCCATCAATAAAAATCTGAGGAACCATACTGCCTGCTGAAATAGCACGCAAGGTTAAATCGGTATAATCTTTACCTAACACCAATTCTTCAAATATCACCCCTTCTGCCTTTAATTTTTCTTTTGCTTTAGCACAAAATGGGCAACCTGCACGCGTAAAAATAGTTGCATTGAGTGGACGTTTAGCATTAGGCGCAATATATTCTAACATCGTATCGGCATCAGAGACCTCAAATGGGTCACCTGGATTATTTGGTTCAATAAACATTTTTTCAATAATGCCATCTTTAACCAACATGGAATAGCGCCATGAACGCTTGCCAAAACCAAGATCATTTTTATCAACCAGTAAGCCCATTGCTTCGGTAAATTCACCATTACCATCAGGTATAAAGCGAATATTATTTGCATTTTGATCTTTTGACCATGCATTCATTACGAAAGTATCATTAACAGAGATGCAGATAATATCATCCACTCCATTTTCGGTCAGAGTCGAATAAAGTTGATTAAAACGTGGCACATGAGCAGAGGAGCAAGTAGGGGTATACGCACCTGGTAAAGAAAAAACAATGACTGTTTTGCCATCAAATAACTCACTGCTATTTACATCGAGCCAACCATTATTGGTATAAGTATGAAATGTAACCGCTGGAACAGATTGACCTTCTTTATTTTCAAACATGATGTATTCCTTTTATTGTTTAAGAGGGACCTAGTGTATGTAAATTTTAATTTTCTGTAAAACAGATTGTTTCTATTGTTATCTTCTATAAAATAGAAGAATGAAATTACCCACTATCAAACAATTACAATACTTCATTGCGCTTGAAAAACATCAGCACTTTGGTAATGCTGCTAAACAATGTTTTGTATCACAATCCGCTTTTAGTACCGCTATTAAGGAATTAGAGTTACATCTAGGAATACAGCTCGTTGATCGAACGAACAAAAGCGTCACTATCACTCAGACAGGTCGTGATATCGCAACTCAAGCAAGATTATGTATTAAAGAAATGGAATACCTTACAGAAATTGCTCATAGTCACCAACAACCTCTAACGGGAAAACTAAGCCTTGGGATCATACCAACGATTGCTCCTTTTCTCTTACCAGAGCTTCTTCCTGCGCTTCGCCTAAAATATCCAAATTTACGCTTATATCTTCGTGAGGAAACAACTCAGGCTATCCATCAATATTTGCTCTCAGGTGAGCTCGATCTGATTTTAATTGCATTACCCTATACCTTAAGTAATGTCGAAGTGATGCCATTGTTTAAAGATAATTTCTTACTTGCTTGTAATAAAAATACTAAATTACTTCAGCCACAACAGTATGATATTAACACACTTTCAGCCGAGAGTATTTTATTGCTTGAGGATGGACATTGTCTACGCGATCATGCCTTATCTGCTTGTAAAATTAAAAATCAGGAAGCAGTGAGTCGTTTTTCTGCTAGTAGCTTATTAACACTGATTGGAATGGTTGATTCTGATATTGGCATAACCTATTTAACCGCTATGTCTCAACACTCAACCCTACTAAAAAACACGAATGTGACAACCTATCCATTAAATAGTGATAGTTTTAGGGAAATTGGTTTAGGCTGGAGAAAAGGAAGCGCTCGTGCTGATGAATTTAGATTATTAGGTCAATTGATTAGGCATTTATCGTATAATGAAGGTTGAAAATTTAGGAAGTTTCAACCTTCAAATTAAGTTAGAACAAATATTAGCTCGGTTCGTTACCTTGTTTCCATTTGATACCACAGCCTAATGAGGCTAATTGCGGCTCAGGTGCTGGTTGGTTTGCTAGTAAAGCATCGACAGCTGCAATCATATCTTGTCCTGTGACAGGGATATCATTTCCTGGACGAGCAGCATCAAACTGCCCTCTATAATACAGCTCATGGTTTGCATCAAATAAATAAAAATCAGGGGTACAAGCTGCTTGATAGGCTTGAGCGACTTCTTGAGTTTCATCGTAGAGATAAGGAAAAGAATAATGATACTTATCCACATCTTCGATCATTTTCTCAGGAGAATCGGCAGGATAATTAGCAACATCATTTGCATTAATAGCTACAACTGCTAAACCTTTTTGCATTGCTTCTGTTGCAAAACGAGAGAATACCTCTTTCATTTGTATAACGTACGGACAGTGATTACAAATAAATGCTACTAAAATAGGCTGAGAAGAAAAATCTTCTAAACAAACTATTTTTCCTGTCCTTGGTTCTAATAGTGAAAAAGAAGGGGCTTTTGTCCCTAGTTCTATCATTACTGATGGTGTTTTTGCCATTTTATATTTTCCTTTTTTATCTACCCAGTACAGCCCGAATATCAGCATCAGAAATCCCTGATTGTGCAATATTTATTCTTCGTGGAATGTTCTGTGGTCTACGATTTCTCGTATATCTTCTCGCAGGAGCAACCGATAATTCTCGCATTAAACGTTGATAATTTGCTCCAATATTATTATTTGTAGCATAACGTCGAGGTGCTATCAAACGGTTATTCTTTGTATATCTATAATGCCCTGTAATACGAAACCTAAATAAAACATCCTCCATTTCTGGTCCATTTGCAATATTATGTACAATCATATGACGACGAGGATCTGCTTTAGAACGTTGCTCAACAACAACGCCAATGTGCGGCAAACTAGGTCCTACCATCCAAGTGACTAAATCACCTGGTTTATAATCAGTAGGATTGTGCGTAATAGGTAGCTGTGCACCATGACGACGGAAAAAAGCTTGTAAATTATACACACGACGGTGGTCTATATTTTTATCAGGAGCCGACAATCCCCACTTTTTTATATTGGGATAATCATAAAACCCCCCATTTACCATATCTTCATGCACTTCTTTTTGCAAATCAATTCCTAAGCGACGGTATGAACGAATCACCACATCGGTACAGACACCTATATTGCTTGGCACATCACCCCAAGGGTATTTTATATTAACATATCGCCCATCGTATCGAACTCGTTGACGAGTTCTTGCTACAGCAGCATTTGACAATGCTTTTGCAAAAGAATTATTCCGTCGAATAGGAGGATAACGAGGTGTTATTCGTCTGATATAAGGTCTTCTATAGTTAGATTTTTTTCTAGCAACATACGTCCGGTAATTGTTTTTTCTAGCAACATATTTTCGATTATTGTTTTTTCTAGCAACGTATTTCCGATAACTATTTTTTCTCTGAGGTTTGTACTTTTTCCTGTTATTAACTAGATTACGTCTTTTATAGTTTGATGAGGCACGACGTTGAATAGTTTTTTTTCTTACATAACGACGGGGTTGTTTAATTGTTTTTACATTACTAACTTTTAAAACAGGCTTAGGCTTAAATTCACTTACCTTTTTTTTCTTTATCTTAGCATTCTTTACAATCTGCTGATTAGTTTTACTATTGCTCAGTAACTGATTATTTTCAGGCTTCACATGATTGCTTGAACATGCTGTGAGTAATAAGCTCATTACAGCGACGAAAAAATATAATGAAAATTTCATTTGCATACTTTAGTCCTTATCCCCTTTACCATCTTTTATGGTCTTCCCACCTTTCTTCTAGAAAGCTGAATAAGGCTTTATTTTACCGCACTTTAAAAAAAAATACTAATACCCTCATAGAGTTATTTATACATCAAGATTTGAAACAGAAAGCGCATTTTTTTCAATAAATTCTCTACGCGGTTCTACTAAATCACCCATTAACGTTGAAAAAACTTCATCTGCTTGATAAGCATCCTGAATTGTTACTTGAAGCATCCGTCTGGTTTCTGGATCCATTGTGGTTTCCCATAGCTGATCTGGATTCATTTCACCTAAACCTTTGTAACGCTGAATACTCAATCCTCTTTGCGCTTCTTTCATCAACCATTGTATTACTTCATCAAAACGCCCTACTGCTTGTTTTCTTTCACCACGTTGTATCCAAGAATCCTTAGTTAAAAGATGATCTAATTTTTTATTAATCTTTACCAAAGCTTGTAATTCTGGAGACATAAAAAAATCTTCAGTATACAACTGTTCATTATCAACCCCATGAAAATGAATAATAACTTCTAAACCCCATCCCTCAACAGAATCACTTTTTAATTTTGTCTGATAATTCCGAGTACCATTGAATTTGTTGTTTAACAATTCACAGGCATTTTCCAACCATTGCCCTGCATTAGTGGCTGTAAAATCATCCGAAAAGCCCATTGGAGTAAAAAGTAAAGCTTCCAATATTTCAGCATCATAACGTAATGATAAACGTTGAATCATTGCTCTTACGCGGAGAAATTGACTGGATAAATTGGTCAATTCCTCACCTCGTATCGCGGGTGTTTCTCGATTCAAATAAAGTTCAGAATTCTCCATTGCAAGATTAAGCAGATATTCTTCCCTTTCAGCTTCATCTTTTAAATAACGCTCTTGCTTTCCTTTTTTGACTTTGTACAGTGGTGGCTGTGCGATGTAAACATGACCTCTTTCAATTAATTCTTTCATTTGTCGGTAAAAGAAGGTGAGTAATAAAGTACGAATATGAGAGCCATCAACATCAGCATCCGTCATAATAATAATACGATGATAACGTAACTTATCAGGATTAAATTCTTCAACTCCTATTCCACAACCTAATGCGGTTATCAGCGTACCCACCTCAGCTGACCCTAACATTTTATCAAACCGTGCTTTTTCTACATTTAAAATTTTACCTTTTAAAGGCAAGATAGCCTGCGTTTTTCTTGCTCGTCCTTGCTTAGCAGAGCCTCCTGCTGAATCACCTTCCACTAGATATATTTCACATAATGCCGGATCTTTTTCCTGACAATCTGCCAACTTACCTGGTAAACCTGCGATATCTAACGCACCTTTGCGTCGAGTCATTTCACGTGCTTTACGCGCAGCTTCACGTGCACGACAAGCCTCTACAATTTTACCTGAAATAATTTTTGCTTCTGTTGGACTCTCCAATAAAAATTCACTGAGACGCTCAGAGATTGCAGATTCAACAATACCGCGTATTTCTGATGAAACAAGCTTGTCTTTTGTTTGAGAAGAAAACTTAGGATCAGGAACTTTTACAGAAACAACGGCTGTTAATCCTTCTCTGACATCATCGCCTGTTGGTGAAACTTTTTCTTTTTTTGCAACACCTTCTCGATCAATATATTGGTTCATCGTTCTCGTTAGCGCAGTACGAAAACCTGACAAATGAGTTCCCCCATCTCGTTGTGGGATATTATTAGTAAAGCATATAATATTTTCACGATAAGAGTCATTCCATTGCAAAGCAACTTCAACACCAACATCTTCTTTATTAGTTAAAATATAAACAACATTATCATGTAAAGCTGTTTTCTTTTTATTTAAGTACTCTACGAAAGAGCGAATCCCGCCTTCATATTCAAAAATAATTTGTTCGCCTTCACCACGCTCATCCACTAAATTTATTTTCACACCTGAATTTAAGAATGATAATTCACGCAATCGTTTAGCTAATATATCAAAACTATACTCTGTCATCGCAAAGGTAGTTTTACTAGGAAGAAATCGTATTTCTGTACCTGTTAAATCTGTATCTCCAATTACTTTTAATTCAGAAGTAGGAGTACCATTAGAATAGGTTTGTTGATGTATTTTTCCATCACGATGAATCGTTAATTTTAGATATTCTGACAGTGCATTAACAACCGATACGCCCACGCCATGTAGGCCACCTGAAACTTTATAGGAATTATCATCAAACTTACCACCTGCATGTAAAACTGTCATAATAACTTCTGCAGCAGGAACTCCTTCCCCCTTGTGCATATCAACAGGTATACCGCGTCCATCATCTGATACTGATACTGAACCATCAGATTTCAAAACAACTTTTATCTCAGAACAATATCCAGCAAGCGCTTCATCAATGGAGTTATCAACTACTTCAAAAACCATATGATGCAAACCAGTGCCATCATCAGTATCACCAATATACATTCCTGGACGCTTTTTTACTGCTTCTAAACCTTTTAGTACTTTAATATTACTAGAGTCGTAAACCTGTTCTTCTGACATACCATTAATCCTTTTAAATATCTCTTGAGTGTAACATTTTTTACTTAAGAATGAGGACTTAATAACTTAACAAGTTTTAGGTGTTTCACGTGAAACATAGTGAAACACCTAAAATTAATTCTCAAATAAGAATGAATATCATTATTATTTTCAATATTTCCTCTTAAATCTCTATCAATAAACAGTCAATAAGCGTTTTGTGCCTCATTCAAAATAAAACGCCCTAGAACGTCTTCTAGGGCGTTATTAATCTCAATAATGATAACCCCTTAGCTTTTGATAAAAGAAGTTCCTAGAAGCTCTCTGTGACTTTAAAGGCATTTATAAGCTAAAGAACGAGCATAAAATAAATTTTATAATCTGATTGGCATTACCACGTATTTTGTAGTTGCATCGATAGAGGCAGACAACAAAACGCTACTATCAGGATTACTTATTTGCAACATAATTGTTTCGCTATCAATATGGTTAATTGCATCTAATAAATAACTAACATTAAAGCCTATTTCTAATAATTCTCCTGTGTAATTTACATCAATCTCCTCTTCTGCCATTTCTTTTTCAGGATTGGTTGAATGTAATTTCATTGTTCCATTAGAAAAACTAAGTCGAATTTTTCTAAACTTTTCATTTGATAAAATAGCTACACGGGCTAATGTTTCTCTAAAGAGGATACGATTTAGTTCAATATAGAAAAGACTAGATGCAGGAATTGCACCTTGATAGTCAGGATATTTTCCATCAATGAGTTTTGATGTGAAACACGTTTTATTTTTTTCAACTCTAATATGATTATCACTTAGATAAAGTGTTAGAGGTAATTCACTACTACCATCTAGTATTTTTGAAAGTTCTAATACGCCTTTTCTAGGAATAATAATACTTTTAACAATATCAGTCCCATTATCATCATCACGTTGATATTGACTAATTGCTAATCGATGCCCATCAGTTGTTACCGTTTTAACCAATCCTTCCCCAATATCTAATAATAAACCATTCAA
Organism: Thiotrichaceae bacterium; assembly: GCA_015494435.1. GTDB lineage: Bacteria > Pseudomonadota > Gammaproteobacteria > Thiotrichales > Thiotrichaceae > JAGLBW01. The sequence goes on from WGBH01000103.1 coordinate 18,360, forward strand.
ATAATACCGAACATCCTGATTAGCCATAGAAAACGCAGTATCATCTAATAAGCTCTTCAAAATATTTTCACGAATAATAATTTTTTCATTAAAACTAATATTATCCAATAAAGGATATTCATCAGCAGGAAGCGTGGAAAGTTCAAAACGGCTACGATCACCTTTCAAATAAAGCCTGTTGTCATTAGCCTCAATAAAAATTAAGCACTCAGGCGGTAAGGCTTTACAAATTTCCAATATTTTCCAAGCAGAGGTTGTAATAACTCCCTGTTCTTCACTATTGATTTCAGTACTGGTTGATAATTCAATTTCTAGATCTGTACCAATAAACAATATTTTATTATTTTCTACAGAAATATAGGTATTTTCTAGAATTTTCTTGGTGTTTTTTTTCTCTATAGCACCAATCACATGG